>NZ_RHQP01000022.1:0-88786 GCF_003935465.1 Pseudomonas sp. o96-267 | reverse complement strand
GCTTTACGATCAGTTACGAAGACAGGCTGCCGCAGCAGTAACCCAAGCCCCGGTTACACAAAATTCTGCACACCCTCATGTCTGGTCGCTTCGTTCGCATCATGGCGAGTCATACCCTGTCGATCACTTTTCTGCCTGAGCTGCTCGATCGTTTTCAGCAGACTCATGCCGAACTCAATGCGCGTGTGCTGTCTGCCAACATCCACGATGCGGCAGTAGCGTTGACTGAAGGGCGATGCGATTTGATGCTCACCTACAGTCATCCCCAAGCCCCTATCCTGCTTGATCCTGATCGTTTTACTTACCTCTCTCTGGGGGGCGATCTGCTCTTGCCAGTGTGCGCGCCTGATGCACGCGGGCGGCCTTGCTTTGCTCTTCCGGGGCATCCGTCGTTTCCTTTACCCCAGCTCGGTTACTCGGCAGGAACCTTTCTCGGGCGTCTGGAGGAGGTCGCAGTCGAGAGCTTCGGGGAGCGTCTTCACCTCAAGCGCCGACATGAGGCCGACATGGCGATGCATTTGATGGAAATGGCCATTCGAGGGCTTGGGGTTGCCTGGCTGCCTCGTTCTGTCGTGGCGTCTGCCTTGGCCGATGGCAAGCTGGTATGTGCTGCCTCGAGCGAGCGTGGTGTCGCGTTGGATATCCATCTCTATCGATCGAAAGCTAACTTCAATCCAGCGCTGCAGGCTCTTTGGCAAGAACTCAAAAGTCTCTGATCGACTGTCGGAAACGGCTAACGATGCGACAATGACTGCCTTCAACGGCTTATGACCTGTGCATGAAAATCCTCAGCCTGCGCCTCAAGAACCTCAACTCCCTCAAGGGTGAATGGAAGATCGACTTCGCTGCCGAGCCTTTCGCCGGTAGCGGTCTGTTCGCCATCACCGGGCCGACCGGGGCGGGCAAGACCACCTTGCTCGACGCTATCTGCCTGGCGCTGTACCACCGCACGCCGCGTATGAGCACGCTGTCGGCCAGCGGTAATGAGCTGATGACGCGGCACACCGCCGACTGCCTGGCCGAGGTCGAGTTCGAGGTTAAAGGGCAGGGCTACCGCGCCTTCTGGAGCCAGCGCCGCGCGCGGGACAAGGTCGACGGTGCGCTGCAGGCGCCCAAGGTGGAGCTGGCGCGTATCGCCGATGGCGAAATCCTCACCGACAAGATTCGCGAGAAGGAAAGCCTGACTGCCGAGCTGACCGGCCTGGATTTCGAGCGTTTCACCAAGTCCATGCTGCTCGCTCAGGGCGGCTTCGCGGCGTTTCTCGAGGCCAATGCCAACCAGCGCGCCGAACTGCTGGAGGAGCTGACCGGCACCGAGGTCTATGGGCAGATATCCCAGCAGGTTTACGAACGCACCAAGGCCGCCGAACAGGCGCTGGGCCTGCTGAAGAGCCGTGCCCAGGGCATGGAGCTGCTGGACGAGGCGCAGCGTGCCGAATTGCAGGCCGAAGCCGAGCGCCTGGCGCAGGAACAGGCCCCGTTGCAGGCTGAGCAACAAACGCTGCTGGCTGGGCAGCGCTGGCGTGAGGCGCTGCAGCGAGCCGAGCAACAAGCCGGCGAGGCAGCGCGAGGGCTGGAGCAGGCCCAGCAACGTCAGGCTGCTGCGGCCGATGACTTACAGCGTCTGGCCGCCGGTGAGCCGGCAGCGCGTTTACAACCGCTGCACCAGGCCTGGCAGCAGGCGCAGCACGACAGTCAGCAGGCCGAGCGCGGTCTGTTCGCACTGCGTGAGCAGATGCAGATGTGCGCCGAGCGTGAACGGCAGGCGCTGTGGCAGGCCAGCCATCATGCGGGGCACTGGCGTGAGCAGCGGCACGTCGCGTTGACGCAGGCGCAGCACCAGCACGCCGAGGTGCAGGCCTGGCTGAGCGAGCGCAGTTCGCATGCGCGCCTGGGCGAGTTGCTCAGTGGCTGGGACGAGCGCTTCATGCAACGGGCCAAGGCTGAGCAGGCGCTGCAGACAGCGCAAACGCGCCAGAGCGAATCCGCCGTGCAACTGACGACGTTGCAGCGCCAGCGTGACGAGCAGGGTGTGCGTCTGACGACGTTGCAACAGCAGGTGCAGCAAACGCGTGACGCCGAGGGGCAGCAGCAGAGTGCCTTGCAGGCTCTGCTGGGTGATGCCGGTGAGGCAGGCCTACGCCGGGACTGGCAGCGCCTGCAAGCGCGCAGCCGGGTGTTCGACCGCCTGCAGCAATTGGCGCAGAGCCGCGAGGCCTTGGCCGTACAACTGGCCGAGCTGCCACCGCGCCTGGCTGAGCTGCAGCGCCGACAGGCGCACAAGAACACCGAGATCAACGCCCTGCGCGAGCGTTACAAGGCACTCAAGCAGCAGGTCGCTGACAAGGAAAAGCTGCTGGAGCAGGAAAAACGCATTCAGGATCTGGAGGCCTATCGCGCCCGCCTGCAACCGGGCGACGCTTGCCCGCTGTGCGGCTCGCACGAGCATCCGGCGATCAGCCAGTACCAGGCGCTGAACGTCTCCGCCACCGAGCAGGCGCTGGTGCAGTGCCGCAGTGAGTTGGCCGAGCTGGAGAGCCAGGGCGCCAACCTGCGTGATGAGCTGACCCGTCTCGCCGCGCAGATCGAGCAGGTGCAGCAACAACAGGCTCAGGCCGAGGCGCAATTGCTGCCGCTGGATCAGCAATGGCAGCAGCAACTGAGCGAACATGACATCCGCCTGCAGGACGTCGCCGAGCTGACAGGTGTACAACAGCAGCACGAGCAGGAATTGGCTGCGCTCCAGGCGCGCCTGGAAGCAGTGCAGGCACAGCAAACCGAGCTGCAGCGTTTGCGCGAGTTGCGCGAAAGCGCTGAGCGCGAGCAGGCCGATTCCGAGCGGCAGCAGGCAATTCTCAGTCGTGATCTGGACAACACCCAGGCGCGCGTTGCCGAGCAACAGGCGCATCTGAGCGCGCTGCAGACTGAGTTAGCGCAACAGGCCCAGGAACTGCTTGCCAGCCTGCAGGGCTTCGCCAGCGAGCTGCCGGCCGACGGCGCAGGCTGGTTGATGCAGCAGAAAGCCGCCTGGCACGCCTGGCAACAGACGCAGGCGCGTGAGCAGCAGTTGCTCGAACTCACGCGCGAGGCGCAACGACAACTGGACGAAGCTCAGACGCAGGCCGAGCACTGGCAGCAGCGTTGGCAGGACGCAGGTGCGCCGGGCCTGGCGACCCCGGAACCGCCAGCCGATCCGCAGCAGGCCCTGCGTGAATCCGCCGAGCGGTTGGCCGCGACCCTGCGTGAACGCGATGGCCTCGCTGGCAGTGAGCAAGCTCAAGAGGCCTTGCTGGCGCGTGAGCAGCAACGTCTGCAAAGCTGTCAGCAGGCTTGGCAACAGGCGCTGCTGAGCAGCCCCTTCGCCGATCAGGCGGCGTTCGAAGCGGCGCTGTTGAGTGAGGATGAACGCCAGCGTTTGGTGCAACTCAAGGCGGATCTCGAACGTGCGCACACCCAGGCCTCGACCCTGCTGGCGGCGGCTCAGGCCGAGGTGCAGCGCCTCACGGCCGAAGCGCAAACCGCCTTGAGCCTGGAACTGTTGGCCGAGCAGCTCCAGGCAGTGCAGGAACGCTTACGTGCCCTGAGCGAGCGTCAAGGTGAGCTGCGCGCGCAGTTGCAGGCCGACGAGGCGCGGCGCAGTAGCCAGCAGGCCCTGTTCGCCGAAATCAGTGCGCAGGAGAGCGAGCAGCGCCTGTGGCAACAGCTCAACGGCCTGATCGGCTCGGCCGACGGTGCCAAGTTCCGCAAGTTTGCCCAGGGCCTGACCCTCGATCACCTGATCCACCTGGCCAACCGCCAATTGACGCGCCTGCACGGCCGCTACCAACTGGCGCGCAAAGGCAGCGGCGAACTCGAGCTGGAAGTGCGCGACACCTGGCAGGCCGACGTGGCGCGCGATTGCCGCACGCTGTCCGGCGGCGAGAGTTTTCTGGTCAGCCTGGCGCTGGCGTTGGCGTTGTCCGATCTGGTCAGCCACAAGACCAGCATCGACTCGCTGTTCCTCGATGAAGGCTTCGGCACCCTGGACGGCGAGACGCTGGAGGTGGCGCTCGATGCCTTGGACAACCTCAATGCCAGCGGCAAGACCATCGGCGTGATCAGTCACGTCGAGGCGATGAAGGAGCGTATTCCCGTGCAGTTGCGGGTGCACAAGGGCGTCGGCCTCGGTTACAGTCGGCTCGATGCGCGTTTTGCGGTGAAGGAAGGAGCGTAGTGATGCTGATGCGAGCGAAGGATTCCACCCTGTTGGTGATCGATCTGCAGGAGCGGCTGCTGCCGGCCATCGACGGTGGCGCGGCAGTGGTCGAGCAAGCCCCCTGGCTGGTGCAAGTGGCGCAGCGCCTGCGCGTTCCGGTGATCGCCACCGAGCAGTATCCGAAGGGGCTGGGTTATACCGAGCCGGGCCTGCATGAGTTGCTGCCAGGCGATGGCCTGCGGGAGAAGATTCATTTTTCGGCAACCGCCGGGGCTGGGCTGTTCGACTTGCCCGGTGGCGAGCGCAGGCAGTTCGTCGTCTGCGGCACGGAAACCCATGTTTGCGTGCTGCAGACGGTAATGGGCCTGCTGGCGGCCGGGCGTGAGGTATTCGTGGGCGACGAGGCGGTGGGGGCGCGCCGGCCACGCGACAAGGCCTTGGGGCTGGCGCGCATGGAACGTGCCGGCGCGGTGATCGTCTCGCGCGAGATGGTTGCCTTCGAGTGGCTGGAGCAGGCCGGCACCGAGCTGTTCCGCGAGGTCAGCAAGGGCTTTATTCGCTGATCATTGACTGCCCATTTCTGGTTCCCCGCCTTCGCGGGGATGACGACTGTCTGGAGTCCTCGTCATTTCCGCGCAGGCGGGAATCCAGGCGCCACGTTTTTTCGGTTATGGCGCGGCATCTTCCGGCACGGGTTGGTAGTGGCCAGCCTGCAGGTCGTCGAAATACTTTTGGTAACGGCCGTCGTCGCGAAATTGTTGCAGGCGAGCGTTGAAGCGCTCGCGTAGCGCTTCGCTCTGCGCCAGGCGCTTGGGCAGCATCAGGTAACTGAGGTTCACCAGCAGCGGTTTGGGGTGGTGGGTGATGCGCTCGGCCTCGGCGCTGGAGAACTCGTTACGCAGCGCGGCGTAGCCGACGTTGAGCTCCTGCGGATAGAGCACCACGCGCTCCTTGAGCAGCTTCTCGAAGTTCTGCCGGTCGCTGGACACTCGTTCGATGCGCACCTTGCCTTCGGCGAGAAAGGCATCGAATGCCGGCCCGTAGCTGTATTCCAGGCCGCCGCCGAGGGTCATGCCGCTGAGGTCGTCGAAGCGCTGCCAGTCGAACGGTTGGGTTTTCAGGTGGAAGAACACGAACTGTTCGTTGAGCAGCGGGGCGCTGAAGAGAAAGTCGGCCTCACGCTCGGTCTTGTGCATCCATACCGCGGTGGCGTCGAACCGGCCTGCGGCGGCTTCGGCGTAGGCGCGAGGCCAGGGCAGGAAGGTGAATTCGACACGGTAGCCTTCCTCGGCCAGTAGGTCGCGCAGCAGGTGGGCCACTGGCCCCTGGTGTTCGAGTCTGGCTGACAGATAGGGCGGCCATTCGCCGGCGCTGATCCGTAGCAAAGTTGCCTCTGCAGCCCCAAGCGGGCTGCAGCAGAACAGACTAAACAGCACAATCAACAGGCCGTGACGCATCTGTAGTCCTCGACGGCTCGGGCAACAGGATGATGGCACTTTAAGGGTTTTGTCCTGTTGATCCCAGTCATGCCGCTGGCTGCCAGGCAGTGCAATGATCGAAGTCTGGCGTCTGACCTGGTGAGCGCAAACATGCACCAAATTGCTGCAGACGACTCAGGGCGAATATGCCTATGCTTGGAGCAGGACAATAAGTCGGTGACAAACCGCGGATCGAACGCCTGCTCTCAGGCGTTCCGGTGATGGAGTCTGGTTTTTGCACAAAGCGCTGCATTACTGCCTGCTCTGGCTATTGGCCGGCACCTGCTACGGTGCCCAGGCAACCTTGACGTTCTGTCATGAAGATCAGAACGCCTACCCTTGGGTGATGACCGATGGCACAGGCCTCAACCTGGAGCTGCTCAACCTGGTGCAGCAGGCGCTGGCATTGCAGGTGGTGTATGTAGCAGTGCCGTGAAAGCGCTGTCTGTCGGGCATGCAGCAGGGCCTCTATGACGGTGCTTTCGCTGCCAGCGTCAAATCCGAGCGGCTGCAGATGGGCCATTACCCCGCCAATGCCGATGGCCGCCCGGATGCCGCCAGGCGTTTGCACACCTCGCGTTATACCCTGTACCGCCGTATCGGCAGCGCGGTGTCCTGGGACGGCCAGCGTTTCAGCCAGGTGAATGGCCGGGTCGGCTCGCTCAGTGGCTTCTCCATTCGCGATCTGCTGCTGGCGCACGGGCTGGAGGTGGACGAATCGAGTCGTGACCCATTGGCGCTGTTGCAGATGTTGGTGCACGGTCGGGTCGAGGCCGTTGCCTTGCAGACCATGCGCGGCGATTTTGTCTTGCAGGCCAATCCGCAGTTGGCTCAGCGAGTGGAGAAACTGCCGGAGCTGCTCGAGGAAAAGCCCTATTACCTGATGCTGTCCAACGCGCTGTTGGCGCGTGACCCCGAGTTGGCCGAACGAATCTGGGCCGAGGTGCAGCGTCAGCGCGAGTCGCCGGCCTATCTGGGGCGGGTGGCGACTTACATGTCGCGGCCCTGAAACACGCAAAAAACCATGCCGTGGCTATTCCCGCGCGGCACTGGCATGGCTAGAGTCCGCTGCTTCCAACCTGCATCCGTTTGGGTGAATCGCGCATGACCTTCGCTGCCTGGCTGACCCTTGGCCTTTTCGTTCTCACCTACCTGGGCATGGCCGCTGGTGGCGTTCGCGGCCTGCGCATCGACCGCAGCTGGATTGCCTGCTGCGCGGCAGTGCTGTTGCTGGTCAGCGGTGCGCTGAGCATGGAGGATGCGGCCCATCATCTCGACCCCGGCGCGTTGTTGCTGCTGTTGGCGTTGATGCTGATCTCGGCGCAGTTCGATTTTTCCGGGGTGTATGCCTGGCTCAACCGCTACCTGACCGAGCATGCCGAGCGCCCGGCTGTGCTGCTGATGGGCGTGGTGCTACTGGGTGGCTTGCTCTCGGCGGTGCTGGTCAACGATATCGTCGCTTTCGCCCTGACGCCGCTGTTGTGTCGCAGCCTGCAGCTGCGCGGGCGGGAGCCGCGGCCGGTTCTGCTGGCGCTGGCGTTGTCGTGCAACGCCGGCTCGGCGGCGAGCCTGATCGGCAACCCGCAGAACATCCTCATCGGCCAGGCCGGTGGTCTGGATTTCTGGGGGTATGTGGCCGTGGCTGGGCCACCCGCGGTGATCGCGATGGCCATCGTTTATGCGGTGATCTGGTTGCAGTGGCGTCATCGCTGGGGCGAGGCCAGGCCGCTGACCGCGGACGATACGCCGGTCGAGCATATCTACGGCGCGCACAGCTATCTCAAACCGCTGCTGGCCAGCCTCGCGCTGCTGGCGCTGTTCGCCACGGCGCTGCCGCGCGAGCTATCGGCGTTGTTGATCGCTGTGTTGGTGATGGTGTCGCGGCGGGTGGACAGTCGCGACTACGTGAACAAGGTGGACTGGAACCTGCTGTTGCTGTTCGTGGGCTTGTTCCTGGTCAGCGGCGCCGCGCTGCAGTTGCCGCAAATGACGCAGGGAGCCACCTGGCTGGCCGAGCATGGTCTGTTGCCGCAGGGCATGGTGTCACTGGCTACCGCATCGCTGGTGGCGGGTAACCTGATTGGCAACGTGCCCTTCGTGGTGTTGCTGTTGGGCCTGATGCCGGAGTTATCGCATTCGGTGCTGATCGGTCTGGCGATCATGTCGACCCTGGCCGGCAACCTGCTGCTGATCGGCAGTGTGGTCAACCTGATCGTCGCCGAAGGGGCGAAGCGTCAGGGCGTCAGGCTTGGTTTCGTCGATTATACGCGCAGCGGCGTACCGGTGACGCTGCTGAGCATGACGGTGGCCGGGCTGTGGCTGGTGTTGGGTGGCTGGTTGCCCTGGTAACGGCGTGTAGCGGCGTAGAGC
Source organism: Pseudomonas sp. o96-267 (assembly GCF_003935465.1). Classification (NCBI taxonomy): domain Bacteria; kingdom Pseudomonadati; phylum Pseudomonadota; class Gammaproteobacteria; order Pseudomonadales; family Pseudomonadaceae; genus Pseudomonas; species Pseudomonas sp. o96-267. The sequence goes on along the minus strand of NZ_RHQP01000022.1, from coordinate 80,743 downwards.
GGACTCAGAGCGTAGGGCGGACTCAGGAGCCTAAGCGAACAGTCCGCCATTGGTGATGGTTAGCGAATTGCGGCGGCGTACTGCTGCGCGAACGGACCGCCGCCCGGTATGCCCTACTTGGTAGCTCAGCGCCAACGGTTGTTGCGCCAAGCGCTGCGCTCTTCGGCATTCTTGAACGTCCAGGCCACCAGGCGGCTCTGCTTCTGCCCTTGGGACATACCGAGGATGCGCACCTCAAGCGCGCCTGCCTTGGCCAGCCAGCCCTGTAGCAATTCCACATGGCTGCCTTTGGAGACCAGGCTGCTGAACCACAGCACCTGCTCCGCCACTTGCGCGCTTTCGTTGGCCATGCGCTTGAGAAACGCGGCTTCGCCACCGGGGCACCATAGCTCGGCGGCCTGGCCGCCGAAGTTGAGCACCGGTAGCTTGCGCTTGGGGTCGAGCTTGCCCAGGTTGCGCCACTTGCGCGTGCTGCCACGGGTGGCTTCATCGGCGCTGGCGTGGAAGGGCGGGTTACACAAGGTCAGGTCGACTGGCTCGTTCGTCTGTAGCAGACCGAGAAATACGTGCTCGGTATTGGTCTGCTGGCGCAATTCGATGCCACCCGCCAACTGCGGATTGGCCCTGATGATGGCGCGCGCAGAGGCCAGTGCCGCGTCTGCGATATCTGCCCCGAGAAACTGCCAGCCGTACTCGCAATGGCCGATCAGTGGGTAGATGCAGTTGGCGCCGACGCCAATATCCAGGGCTTGTACCTTTGCGCCGCGGGGAATCTGCCCGTCGTTGTCAGTCGCCAGCAGGTCGGCCAGGTTGTGCAGGTAGTCGGCGCGACCGGGAATCGGCGGGCACAGGTAGCCATCGGGAATGTCCCAGTGGCGGATGCCGTAGTACTGCGTCAGCAGCGCGCGGTTGAACACCTTGACCGCTGCCGGGTTGGCGAAGTCGATGCTTGCATTGCCATAAGGGTTGGTGATGACGAAGTCGCCCAGCTCTGGGCTCGCCTTGATCAGCGCGGGGAAGTCGTAGCGCCCCTGGTGGCGGTTGCGTGGGTGCAGCTCACCCTTGGCCGGCGCAGTTTTCATAGCGGCGGGAGCGGGCTTGCGGGGGCGTTTCGGCGGCTGGGGCATGAACAGGCTTCGGCGATTCGGGGGCGGGATTTTCCCATAGTCGGGCAGGGCTTTGTAGGAGCGCGCTCTGCTCGCGAGTTCGTTGGTCTTCAGCGAACCTGGCTAGCGGCAAAAAGCTTCGCGAGCAGAGCTCGCTCCTACGCTTGGTGATCCCCCGCGTTACAGCGGAAAGAGCAGCGGCACCAGCGCCACGCTGACGATCATCACCAGCAGGGTGAAGGGCACACCGATGCGCACGAAGTCTCCGAAGCGGTATTGGCCAGGGCCGAGCACCAGAGTGTTCACCGGCGAGGAGATCGGCGTCATGAAGGCGGCCGAGGCAGCCAGGGCCACGGTCATGGCGAAGGGCAGCGGCGAAACGCCCAACGCCTGCGCGGTGGCGATGGCCACCGGCGCCATCAGCACCGCCGTGGCGGTGTTGGAGATGAACAGGCCGATCACCGCAGTGAGGGCGAACAGGCAGGCGAGGATCAGTCGTGGCCCGGCATCACCCAGACCGCCGACCAGCCCCTGCACAGCCAACTCGCCGCCGCCGGTCTGCTGCAGCGCCTGGGCGAAGGGCAGCATGCCGACGATGAGGATCAGCGTCGGCCAGTGGATGGCGCGGTAGGCGCTGTCCAGGTCGATGCAGCGAAACGCGCCCATCAGCAGGCAGGCGATCAGTGCGGCCTGTACGTTGGGCACCAGACCGCTGACCATCAGCAGCACCATTACCGCCAGGCTGAGCAATGCGTAGGGCGCCTTGCGCGCAGCCGGTGCCACCTCGGCCACTTCCGCCGGCAGGCTGAGCACCAGGAAATCGCGGCTCAGCCCCTGCAGGCGATGGATGTCACGCCAGGCGCCGGCCACCAGCAGGGTGTCGGAGGCCTTGAGTTTCTCGTCCACCAGCACGCCCTCCAGTGCCTGGCCCTGGCGGCGCAAGCCGACCACGTTGAGTTTGTGCCGCGAGCGAAAGCCCAGCTCCTGAATGGTCTTGCCCGGCAGTTGCGACTCCGGCGGCAACGCCACCTCTGCAAGGCCCAGCTCATGGGCGTGCAGGCTGAAATACGAATGCGGCAGCGGCATGGGTTCCAGCCCCAATGCCTGGTAGCTGCCGAGCAGGCCGATGGTAGGGCTGGCGATATCCACCAGCAGCACGTCGCCCGGCTCCAGCAGGGTATTGCCGCTGGCCATCAGCAACAGGGTGCGCAGGCGCTGGCGGCGCTCGATGGCGATGACGTTGATGCCATGATCACGGCGCAACTGCAGCTCGTTGAGCACCTGATTGGCCAGGGGCGAGTCGGTGCGTACCTGCAGGCGCCGCTCGCGCTCGCTCAGACGATAGCGCTCGGCAAGGTCGGCCAGGGTCAGGCGTGGTGGCTCGGCATTGCCACCTGCTTCGCTGCGTACCAGCCAGCGTCGGGCGATCAGCATGTAGCCGATGCCGAGCACCAGCACTGCCAGGCCGATGGGCGTGAGATCGAAAAAGCCAAAACCATCCAGCCCGGCGCGGCGCAGTTCGGCATGCACCACCAGGTTCGGCGGTGTAGCGACCAGCGTCAGCATTCCGCTGATCAGCCCGGCAAACGCCAGCGGCATCATCAGTCGCGCTGGGGCGATGCGCAGGCGTGCAGCCACCCCCAGCACCACGGGGATGAAGATCGCCACCACGCCGGTGGAACTCATCACCGAACCCAGGCCGGCCACGGCCAGCATCAGCAGAATCAGCAGACGCGTTTCGCTGCTGCCGGCCTTGGTCACCAGCCAGTCACCCAGGCGGTAGGCGATGCCGGTGCGCACCAGGCCGTCGCCGATGATGAACAGCGCGGCGATGAGGATGACGTTGGCGTCGCTGAAACCGGCCAGGGTCTGTTGCAGGTCGAGTACGCCAGTCAGCGGCAGGGCGACCAGCACCAGCAGGGCGACCACGTCCATGCGTGGCTTACCGATGACGAAAAGAGTGACGGCGCCGGCCAGCAGGCCGAGCACCCAGAACAGATCCGGATTCATCGCAGCTCCAAGAGGTGTGGAGCGATTATTTCAGGGATAGCCCAGCGTAGTCTTGATCTGCTGCAGGTTAGCGGCGATCCAACGCTTGTCGATCGGCCCCCAGTCGCGAATCTGGTAGTGACCGGCGTTGTTGCGTTCGCCCTCGTTCTGCTCGAACTGGCAGTCGATATCCAGCTCAGCAAGGGCTGTGAGGGTGTCCTGTGCGGTGCGCCGGGGCATGCCGGTGGCGTCCATCAGTGCCGGCACGCTGACGGCCTGGCCGCTGTCGATCAGCCAGGCCACGTAGAGGCGGCGGTAGAAGCTGGTGCGGGTCTTGCTCGTCTGCATGGTGACTTCCTGTTCGTATCCGAGCGCCTTCGCAGGCTGTTGAAAAACTACCTACGTTGCCATTGCTGCGTTAAAAACAGGCTCAAAATGCTCATTTACAGCTAGTAAACTGCGCTTTCTCGCCTGTTTTTGCCTTGCACTGGCTGCCTCGGCTACGTTTTTCAACGGCCTGCTAGCCAATCAGGCGGCGAACATCAGCATATAGGTGACGGCACCGGCCAGGTAGCCGATGAAGGCCAGGCCGCTGATCTTCTTCAGGTACCAGATGAAGTTGATCTTCTCCATGCCCATGGCGGCCACGCCAGCAGCCGAGCCGATGATCAGGCAGCTGCCGCCGGTACCGGCGCAGTAGGCGAGCATTTCCCAGAAGTTGCCGTTGACCACGAAGTTGCGCAGCCATGGCAGCTCGCTCGCTGCGGCTGCCGCCAGGTTTTCAGGGCTGACCAGTGGATACATCTTCATGGCGCCGGCAACCATCGGCACGTTGTCCACCACGGCCGAGAGCATGCCGATGGAAATGGCGATGCTGTAGATATTGCCCAGGCTGTCCTTGAGCAGGGTCGCCACCTGGATCAGGTGGCCGGCGCTGGACAGCGCGGAAACCGCCAGCAGGATGCCGAGGAAGAACAGCACGCTGGTGATGTCGATACGGCGCAATACGCCCACTACCGACAGCGGGTCCTTCTCTTCGCTGTTCTTGCTGCGGTGGATGATCTCGGTGGTGATCCACAGCAGGCTGAGGCCGAAGAGGATGCCCATGTATGGCGGCAGATGGGTGATGGTCTTGAACACCGGCACGAAGATCAGCGCACCGAGGCCCAGGCAGAACACCAGGTTACGTTCGAAGGGCGTGGTCGGGTCGCGACGGCTCTCGGCGCTTTCCTTGATACGCGGTTCAGCCACTTCACCCTTGAGGCGGAAGCTCATGATCAGCAGCGGCACCAGCAGGCAGATCAGGCTGGGCAGGAACAGCTTGGTGATGATGCCGGTGGCGGTGACCTGATTGCCAATCCACAGCATGGTGGTGGTCACGTCACCAATTGGCGACCAGGCGCCGCCGGCGTTGGCGGCAATGACCACGATGCCGGCGTAGAACCAGCGCTCGTGGCGGTCGGCGATCAGCTTGCGCAGCAGCGAGATCATCACGATGGTGGTGGCCAGGTTGTCCAGCGCAGCGGACAGGAAGAAGGTGATCAACCCCACCAGCCACAGAAGGTGCACGCGCTTGTGGGTGCGGATGCGATCGGTGATGACCTTGAAGCCCTCGTGGGCATCGATCAGCTCGACGATGGTCATGGCGCCCATGAGGAAGAACAGGATCTCGGAGATCTCGCCGAGGTGGTGGCGCAGTTCTTCGACCACGTGATGGGTGTTGGTGCTGGAGCCGGCGGTGCCGGTGCCGAGCATTGGCAGGATGCTATCTGCGCCAAGAACCAGCAGGGTCCAGGCGATCACGGCGGTGAGCAGGGCGGAGGCTGCCTTGTCGATCTTTAACGGGTGCTCAAGTGCAATGCACAGGTAGCCGAGGACGAAGACGAGTGCCATCAACGCATACATGTTCGGAGTTCCGCTCTGATTTTTATTAGTGGGGACGTGCCGGAGGGCTGCTGCCAGGCGGGTGAAGATGCCTGAAACAATTGGAAAAAGGGAAGGTTTTTATAGCGAAAGGAGCAAAAGAGATGAGCGCTTTGCTACTTAATGAGGCGTTCGGGCCGCTGCGCTGGCTGGCCCGAACGGCTGCGAAATCAACCGGCAGTCTGCTGTTTGGGCGGCAGCAGGTAGGCGAGGGCTATGGCCAGCACTGGCATGATCAGGTTGAAGAAGCAGTACGGCAGGTAGCTCAACGTCGCCACGCCCAGCGTCGCGGCCATGTAGGCGCCACAGGTATTCCAGGGCACCCGCACCGAGGTCAGGGTGCCGCCGTCTTCCAGCGCGCGTGACAGGTTGGTTGGCGCCAGGCCGCGTTTTTCGTATTCAGCGCGGTACATGCGCCCTGGCAGCACCAGGGCGATGTACTGATCGGCGGTGATGACGTTGGTGCCGATGGTGGTGGTAATGGTGCTGGCGACCAGGCCGCTGTTGCTGCGCACCAGGCGCAGGGCACTCTGCAGCAGGCGCTGCAGCAGGCCGAGGCGCTCAAGTACGCCGCCGAAGCACATGGCGCAGATGATCAGCCACACCGTGGTGAGCATGCTGGCCATGCCGCCCTTGGACAGCAGGCCATCAAGCTCGGCGTTGCCGCTGGCCGATTCATAACCGGCGAACAGCGCAGTCCATACCGTTTTCAGCGGCGCCAAGGCGCCAGCTTGTGGGACAGTCAGGCGCGCCATCACCTCCGGCTGGAACACCACTGCGAATACCGCACCGAGCAGGGCGGCGAGAAACACCGCTGGGAAAGCTGCCCACTGGCGTACCGCGAGCAGCAGCAGGAAGGCCACGGGCAACAGCAGGTGCCAGCCGAGATTGAACTGTGCCTCCAGCGCGCTGAGCACCTCGGCGATACGGCTGGTGTCATGTTCGGCGCTGGCCTGCTGGCCGAGGGTAAAGAAGATCGCCAGGGCGATCAGCAACGCCGGCACCGTGGTGCGCAACATGTTGCGGATATGTGCGAACAGGTCGGCGCCGGCAGCGGCTGGCGCCAGGTTGGTGGTGTCCGATAGTGGCGACAGCTTGTCGCCGAAGTAGGCGCCGGAAATGATCGCGCCGGCGGTGATCGCCGGGTCCAGCCCCAGGCCTGCTGCCACGCCCATCAGACCGATGCCGAGGGTGCCGGCTACCGTCCACGAGCTGCCGATGGACAGCGCGGTGAGCGCGCAGATCAGGCAACTGGTGAGATAGAAATACTCAGCGCTGATCAGCTTCAGACCCAGCCAGATCATGGTCGGCACCGTGCCGGCGAGAATCCAGGTGCCGATCAGCGCACCGACCGCCAGCAGAATCAGGTTGGCTTTCATCGCCATGTGGATGCCAGCGAGTATGCCTTCTTCGATCTCGGCCCAGCGCAGACCATTTTTCAGGCCGACCAGGCCGGCGACGAAGGCTGCGCTCATCAGCGCGATCTGGTTCGGGCCGCTGGAGGAGGCGTCACCGAACAGGTAAACGGAGAGGCTGAGCAGCACGACGAGCACGCCAATCGGCAGCAAGGCGTCGAGCAGGGAAGGGGAGCGGGCAGTCATGGGTGTTCCGGGAAATCAAACTAACCGTGGGAGGGGCTTCAGCCGCGACTTTGCGGTTAAAGCTCGCGGCTGAAGCCTCTCCCACAAAAAACAAACCCGCGCCGGTTGGGGCGCGGGTCTGTGGGTGTCGCGCGGTGATCAGAGTGCGGCGATCTTGCCGCGCTGCTCGACCATCTTGGCCAGGGCCTGTTCAGCCTCGGCCAGCTTGGCGCGCTCTTTATCGAGCACTTCGGCCGGCGCCTTGGCGACGAAGCCTTGGTTGCTCAGCTTGCCGCCGACGCGCTGCACTTCGCCTTCCAGACGACCGATTTCCTTGTCCAGGCGCGCCAGTTCGGCGTCCTTGTCGATCAGCCCGGCCATCGGTACCAGCACTTCCATCTCGCCGACCAGAGTGGTCGCGGACATCGGCGCTTCTTCACCGGCAGCCAGCACGCGCACTGACTCGAGCTTGGCCAGCTTGCTCAGCAGTGGTTCGAAGTCGGCCAGGCGGCGCAGGTCTTCGGCACTGGCGTTGGCAACGATGATGTCGATGCGTTTGGCCATGGAGATTTTCATTTCGCCACGGATCTGGCGTACGCCCAGCATCAGTTGCTTGACCCACTCGATGTCGCCTTCGGCGGCGGCGTCGATGCGGCTTTCATTGGCCACCGGCCAGGGTTGCAGCATCAGGGTTTCGCCCTGCACGCCGGCCTGGCCCTTGATGCGCTGCCAGATTTCTTCGGTGATGAAGGGCATGAACGGGTGCGCCAGGCGCAGGATCACTTCCAGCACGCGTACCAGGGTGCGGCGGGTGCCGCGCTGGCGCTCGATGGGCGCGTTCTCGTCCCACAGTACCGGCTTGACCAGCTCCAGGTACCAGGCGCAGTACTCGTCCCAGATGAACTCGTACAGGGTTTGCGCCGCCAGGTCGAAGCGGAAGGCGTCGAGGTGGCGGGTCACGTCAGCCTCGGTGCGCTGCAGGGCGGAGATGATCCAGCGATCGACCGGCGACAGTTCGACTGCCTCGCCATTGATGCCGGTGTCCTTGTCATCGGTGTTCTCGATGACGAAGTTGGCGGCGTTCCACAGCTTGTTGCAGAAGTTGCGGTAGCCCTCGACACGGCCCATGTCGAACTTGATGTCGCGACCGGTGGAGGCCAGCGCCAGGTTGGTGAAGCGCAGCGCGTCGGTGCCGTAGGCGGCGATGCCGTCGGGGAATTCGGCGCGGGTCTGCTTGGCGATCTTCTCGGCCAGCTTGGGCTGCATCATGCCGCTGGTGCGCTTGGCCACCAGGGATTCGAGGTCGATGCCGTCGACGATGTCCAGCGGGTCGAGCACGTTGCCCTTGGACTTGGACATCTTCTGACCCTGACCATCGCGCACCAGACCGTGCACATAGACGGTCTTGAACGGAATCTGCCCGGTCAGGTGGGTGGACAGCATGATCATCCGGGCAACCCAGAAGAAGATGATGTCGAAGCCGGTGACCAGCACGTCGGTGGGGTGGAAGGTCTTGAGGAAGTCGGTCTGCTGCGGCCAGCCGAGGGTGGAGAAAGTCCACAGGCCGGAGCTGAACCAGGTGTCGAGCACGTCTTCGTCCTGGCGCAGGTTGGCATCGCCGAGGTTGTGCTTGGCGCGCACTTCCGCCTCGTCGCGACCGACGTAGACGTTGCCGGCATCGTCGTACCAGGCCGGAATGCGGTGGCCCCACCACAGCTGACGGCTGATGCACCAGTCCTGGATGTCACGCATCCAGCTGAAGTACATGTTCTCGTACTGCTTGGGCACGAACTGGATCTCGCCACTCTCGACCACGGCGATGGCTTTTTCGGCCAGCGGCTTGGTGGAGACGTACCATTGGTCGGTCAGCCACGGCTCGATGACGGTGCCGGAACGGTCGCCTTTCGGCACTTTCAGGGCGTGGTCTTCGATCTTCTCCAACAGGCCGGCGGCGTCGAAGGCGGCGACGATCTGCTTGCGTGCGACGAAGCGGTCGAGGCCGGCGTACTCGGCTGGCAGGCTGCCATCGATCTCGGCGTTGACGCTACCGTCGATATTGAACACCTGGGCTTGAGCCAGCACGGCGGCGTTCTTGTCGAAGATGTTGATCAGCGGCAGGTTGTGGCGCTTGCCCACTTCGTAGTCGTTGAAGTCGTGCGCCGGGGTGATTTTCACGCAGCCAGTGCCGAACTCGGGGTCGCAGTAGTCATCGGCGATGATCGGGATGCGGCGGCCCAGCAGCGGCAGTTCGACGAAGCTGCCGATCAACGCCTTGTAGCGCTCGTCTTCCGGGTGCACGGCCACGGCGCTGTCGCCGAGCATGGTTTCCGGGCGGGTGGTGGCGACGATCAGGTAATCATTGCCTTCAGCGGTTTTCTTGCCATCGGCCAGCGGGTAGCGCAGGTTCCACAGCGAGCCTTTCTCGTCGTGGTTTTCCACTTCGAGGTCGGAGATGGCGGTGTGGAACTTGGTGTCCCAGTTGACCAGGCGCTTGCCGCGATAGATCAGGCCGTCTTCATGCAGGCGTACGAAGGCTTCTTTCACGGCCTCGGACAGGCCGTCGTCCATGGTGAAGCGCTCGCGCGACCAGTCCACCGAGCTGCCCAGGCGGCGAATCTGACGGGTGATGGTGCCGCCGGACTGCTCCTTCCATTCCCAGACCTTCTCCAGGAATTTCTCGCGGCCCAGATCGTGGCGGCCAATACCGTCGGCGGCCAGCTGACGCTCGACCACCATCTGCGTGGCGATGCCCGCGTGGTCGGTGCCCGGCTGCCACAGGGTGTTGCGGCCCTGCATGCGGCGGAAGCGGATCAGCGCATCCATGATCGAATTGTTGAAGCCGTGGCCCATGTGCAGGCTGCCGGTGACGTTCGGCGGCGGGATCATGATGGTGTACGGCTCGCCCGAGCCTTGCGGGGCGAAGTAGCCCTTGGCTTCCCAGTTCTGGTACAGGGCGGTTTCAATGGCGTGCGGCTGGTAGGTCTTGTCCATGCGCGGCGGGACCCTTTGACGGCTGATCGGAAAAGCCGACAAGTATACCGCTTCTGAGCACCAAGCCATAAGCCCTGCGCTGTAGGGCAGACCAGCGTTCAGTTTTGTAGGAGCCCCGCCTCGGGGCGAAGCTTTTGCTGTCGGGTGGCAAGCTCTTGCCCCGGGGCGGGGCAGGGATTACTTGCGTGGCGGCAGCAGGCGCGGCAGGCGGGCTTCGAGGCGGCGCTTGAGTTCGGCCTCGATCTGCGGCACGAAATCGTCGATCACGTCCTGCAGGATCAACTGGGCGGCGGCGCGCAACTCGCCATTCAAATGCTGCAGATCGCGGGCGCTGTCATGCAGGCGCGGTTCGATGCGCTCACGCTGGGGGCTTGGCGCCGGCGCTGGCTGCGAGGCTGGTGTCGGTTTGGGCGTCGGCGTTGCATGAAAGGATGGCGGCGGGCCGGGCGGCGCGCTGACGATGTCGGACAGTACCGGAATGCTGTCCGGGTCCAGCGAGTCGATCAGTAGTGGCGGTTCGCTGCCGTTATCGCCCAGCAGCTCGCGAATCGACTCCAGGTCGTGCAGCAACTGAGCAGGTTTCTGTGGGGGCTTGGGGGTGTCCATGGTTATCGGCGCAGCGAGAAAAAGGGCTGGAATGGCTTGTGTTGTGAGCGTGCACGGACACTAAAGTTCGACGCGTTGCGGATCATACCCGCGCTGGCGATAAGTACGGAAATTCTCGCGACAGGCGCTCAGCAACTCGGGCTGTTGATTGACGATCTCGATGATGCGGGAAAAGCGCTCGACATGCGGCGACAGACTGCTGCCTAAGTTGATCAGCACGCCCTGCTCGGTGCTCGGCACTTCGTCGATGCCCAGTACCACGGGTGACAGTGGCGCTTCATGGTGCAGGTCATGGGGTACGAAGCGTTCGGCTTTGAACGTCCACAGCAGTTCGTCGAGTTCACCACACTGCGCCTCGTCGCTGCCGCGAACGAACACCGGCAGGCCGGCACTCCAGGCCTTGAGCGCCAGTTGGCAGGCCGCACGCAAGCGGCCCGTGGCGTCATTGGAAGAGAGGACGTAGAACTCGATTCTGGGCATCTGAAGATTTTCGATGTTGAAGGGCGGCTGTAGGAGTGAGCTCTGCTCGCGAATCTTGGCAATACAAAAGCTTCGCGAGCAGAGCTCGCTCCTACGATATCCATCGTAGCCCGAACTGTGCCCGGGCTACAGGCGCATCAGACCTTGGCGCGATCCAGCAGGTACTGGGTCAGCATCGGCACCGGACGGCCAGTGCCGCCCTTGTCCTTTCCGCCGCTGATCCAGGCGGTGCCGGCGATATCCAGGTGCGCCCAATGGAAGTTCTTGGCAAAGCGCGACAGGAAGCAGCCTGCGGTGATGGTGCCGGCCTTCGGCCCGCCGATATTGGCGATGTCGGCGAAGGGGCTGTCCAGCTGCTCCTGATACTCGTCGTGCAGCGGCAGTTGCCAGGCGCGGTCGTCGGCGCTTTCGCCAGCCTTGAGGATCTGCTTGACCAGCGCGTCGTTGTTGCCCATCAGGCCGGAGACATTGCTGCCCAGGGCGACGATGCAGGCACCGGTGAGGGTAGCGATATCGATTACCGCCTGCGGCTTGAAGCGCTCGGCGTAGGTCAGGGTGTCGCACAGCACCAGACGGCCTTCGGCGTCGGTGTTGAGAATTTCAACGGTCTGCCCGCTCATGGTGGTGACGATGTCGCCAGGACGGGTCGCACGGCCGCTGGGCATGTTCTCGGCGCAGGCCAGCAGGCACACCAGGTTGATTGGCAGTTGTAACTCCAACACGGCCTTGAGGGTGCCGAAAACGCTGGCGGCGCCGCACATGTCGTACTTCATCTCGTCCATGCCGGCAGCCGGCTTGATGCTGATGCCGCCGGTATCGAAGGTGATGCCCTTGCCGACCAGGGCGAAGGGTTTGTCATCCTTCTTGCCGCCCTGGTAGTGCATGACGATCATCCGCGGCGGCTGTTCGCTGCCCTGGGCTACGGCGAGGAAGGCGCCGGCGCCGAGCTCCTTGAGTTTCTTCTCGTCGAGGATTTCGACCTTGAGGTTCTTGTGCGCCTTGCCCAAAGCCTTGGCTTCTTCAGCCAGGTAGCTGGGGTGGCAGAGGTTTGGCGGCAGGTTGCCCAGATCCTTGGTGAAGGCGACGCCGCTGGCGATGGCGCGGGCATGCTGCAGGCCGCGTTCGGCATCGGCCAGCTCGGCCTTGTCGACAACCAGGGTGATTTTCTTCAGTGCGCGTGGGTCAGCTTTCTGGCTCTTGAACTGCTCGAACAGATAGGTGCCATCGGCCAGGGTCTCGACGATCAGGCGGGTCTTGCCGTAGCTGTCGCGGCCCTTGACCTTGAGCTCACCCAGTGCGAGCAGGGCATCACTACCGCCCAGGCCTTTGAGTACGCCATGCACGCTTGCAACCAACTTGCGCAGTTGACGGTCGGATAGATCACCCTTGCCGCAGCCCACCAACAGCAAGCGATCGGCCTTGAGCCCCGGCAGGCTGTGCAGCAGCAGGGTCTGGCCCGGCTTGCCGGCGATGTCGCCGCGCTTGAGCACGGCGCTGAGCGCACCGTTGCTGGCCAGGTCGACGGCCTTCGCGGTGTCGCCGAGCTTGCGGCCTTCACCAATGGCGACGACCAGGGTCGCGGTTTTCAGGGTTTCTGCACGGGTGCTTTTGACGAGGAATTCCATAGTGAGCTGTCCCCAAGACAAAGAGTCGGGTTTGACGGATAATGACCGCCATTTTTCGAGGGTCCACCCTGCGGTGGGCCGGCAAGTAGGTGCAGCTAGTGTGAGCGCTCGCGCCTGAGCCTGACAACCCTGGAGCGTCCGGTTTGATCGTCTTCCGTTATCTGTCCCGTGAAGTGCTGGTGACCCTCAGTGCGGTGAGTGCCGTGCTGCTGGTGATCATCATGAGCGGTCGTTTCATCAAATATCTGGCCCAGGCCGCACAGGGTGTACTCGATCCTGGTGTGCTGTTTCTGATCATGGGTTACCGGATTCCCGGCTTCCTGCAACTGATCCTGCCGCTCGGCCTGTTCCTCGGTTTCCTGCTGGCCTACGGGCGCCTGTATCTCGATAGCGAGATGACCGTGCTGTCGGCCACTGGCGTCAGTCAGCAGCGCCTCACCGTCTACAGCATGGCGCCGGCGCTGATCGTCGCGCTGCTGGTGGGCTGGCTGAGCATGGGCCTGGCGCCACAAGGTGTGGCCAGTGTGGCGCGTATCCTCAACGAGCAGGACGCCCTGACCGAACTCGATACTCTGGTACCGGGGCGCTTCCAGTCGCTGCGCGATGGATCGCGAGTGACCTACTCGCAGGAGCTGTCGTCTGATCGCAGCGAGCTGCGTGGCGTGTTCATGTCGGAGAAGCGCTTCTCCACTGACGGCACCTCGGAGCGTGGCATTACCGTGCTGGTAGCCGAGAGTGGTCGTCAGGAAATTCAGGAAGATGGCAGCCGCTATCTGATTCTGGAAAACGGCTATCGCTATGACGGCGAGCCGGGCGAGGCCGATTATCGGGCCATCCAGTACGACACCTATGGCGTGTTGCTGCCCAAGCCGGAGGTCGCCATCGAGGCCAGTGAGCGCGAGGCGACGCCGACACGTGAGCTGTTCGGCAGCGACGACCCGCGCATGCAGGCCGAGTTGCAATGGCGCCTGTCACTGCCGTTGCTGGTGTTCATCGTCACCCTGCTGGCCGTGCCGCTGTCGAAGGTCAATCCGCGTCAGGGCCGCTTCCTCAAACTGTTGCCGGCTATCTTCCTCTATATGGCTTACCTCGGCCTGCTGATCGCCGCTCGTGGCGCGCTGGACAAGGGCCGTTTGCCGGCGGCGCTGGGGTTGTGGTGGGTGCATGGCATCTTCTTCGCCATCGGCATGCTGTTGTTGTATTGGGAGCGTCTGAGTCTGTGGTGGGCCAGTCGTCGTGCGCCGGTGTCGGAGGTGGCTCATGGCTAAGTTGGATCGCTACATTGGCACCCAGGTGTTCTTCGCCATTCTGGCGGTGCTGGGCATCATTCTCGGCCTGGCACTGCTGTTCGCTTTCATCGACGAGTTGGGCGACCTGAACAAGGGCGATTACGGTCTTGGTCAGGCGCTCTGGTACGTCTTGCTGACCGCGCCGCGTCGCGCCTACGAGATGCTGCCGATGGCGGCGCTGATCGGTTGCCTGATCGGTCTTGGCACGCTCGCCAGCAACAGCGAGCTGACCATCATGCGTGCGGCGGGTGTTTCCATCGGGCGCATCGTTTGGGCGGTAATGAAGCCCATGCTGGTGCTGATGCTGGCCGGCATTCTGATCGGCGAATACGTTGCGCCGCTGACCGAAAACCAGGCGCAGGCGGATCGCGCCCTGGCTCAGGGTGGCGGTGCGGCGCAGAGCTCCAAGCGCGGTATGTGGCACCGTCAGGGGCAGGAATACGTGCACATCAACGCCGTGCAGCCCAATGGCGTCCTGCTCGGGGTTACGCGTTACCGCTTCGATGACGAGCGTCGTCTGCTTTCCTCCAGTTTCGCCCGTCGCGCCGAATACCGTGACAACCACTGGATGCTGCGCAACGTGCAGACCACCGTGCTGCATGAGGACCGTTCCGAGGTGATCAACCAGCCGGAAGAACGCTGGGAGATCGAACTCAATCCGGAGCTGCTCGGTACCGTGGTGATGGAGCCTGAGGCGCTGTCAGTGACCGGGCTGTGGCAGTACATCCATTATCTCGGTGAGCAGGGTCTGAACAATGCGCGCTACTGGCTGGCGTTCTGGACCAAGGTGCTGCAGCCGCTGGTAACCGGCGCGCTGGTCTTGATGGCGATCTCCTTCATCTTCGGTCCGCTGCGCTCGGTGACACTGGGGCAGCGCGTATTTACTGGTGTGCTGGTAGGCTTCATCTTCCGTATCGCTCAGGACCTGCTGGGCCCATCGAGCTTGGTATTCGGTTTCTCGCCGCTGCTGGCGGTGCTGGTGCCGGCCGGTATCTGTGCGTTGGCCGGGGTTTGGCTGCTGCGCCGAGCTGGATGAGTCGATGAGGGGCATGAAAAAGCCGGTTCATTGAACCGGCTTTTTTGCATCTGCTCTGGGCTATTTTTTGTGAATGTTCTTCGGTAACTGCACCATGCGGCTGTCGGAGTAGATGTCGTGCCAGGTGCGGCCCTGCTTGTCCCACAGTAGCCAGAGGAATCCCAGGCCGGCGAACAGCCAGGAGCCAATGGCGACCACGAAGCGCAGCAGTGCCTGCCACAGGTCGATGGCGCTGCCATCGGCATTCTGGATGCGTAGCCCCCAGGCCTGCATGCCCAGTGTCTGGCCATTGTGCGTCCAGAACTTGGCGAAGAAGGCGAACAGCGACAGCAGCACCAGGCTGGCGAGAATCGGGTCATGATCCAGGGCGCCGGCCTCGGCCATGGCCATCAGTGCATCGCCGCCGTGAATCAGGCGCAGGATGCCCTGTTGATAGATCAGGGTGACCACCATGATCAGTGCCACGCAGAGTAGGAAGTCGTAGAAGAGGGCCGCCAGGCGACGAATCAGCCCGGCAGTGGGGAAGTCTCCCTGCGGACGTAATTGGTGTTTCGGCATGATGGGCTCGCTGAGACGAAAGTGCGCGCCATTCTAACAGCCTGCTAACCGCGACTTTGCGATCGATATAAAGATGTACGTGGGCTATCTGTAACCTGGCGCTGCGAAAGGTGAGTTACAGAAATGACAGGCAAAAAAAACCCCTGACTGATATCAGGGGTTCTTCAAAGCAGCGGCGATTAGCCCAGGACTTGAACCTGGTCAGCCTGCATGCCTTTTTGACCTTGCACAGCTACGAAGCTGACTTTCTGGCCTTCTTTCAGGCTCTTGAAGCCGTTACCTTCGATCGCGCGGAAGTGCACGAACAGATCCGGACCGCTTTCGGGAGTGATAAAACCAAAACCTTTCTCGTCGTTAAACCACTTGACGGTACCGTTCTGACGATTCGACATGTCTTTTTCCTTGAAACTAGAGTTGATGACAGCCTCCAAGTATAGAGGGCTGAGACTGGTTGCAAGGAGTAATAGAAGTCGAGCGGGATGTAGCGGATCTAGATGATCTGCTGCACCAGAGTCACGATTCACAGCGACCCATGCAAACAGTTGACTCACTCTACGCTAACTTTTGCGCAATTGCCAACCCCCGCCAGCAAGGTCGCCGGCCAGGTTTTGCGGGGCTTGTCGGGGTGTCGGAAAAGTTTTTCGGCAACATGCTTGCAACAATTGCCCAAGTTGTTCGCGCAGATACGAAAAAGCCCGCAAGACAATGTCTTGCGGGCTTCGAATCGTGGTGCCCCGGGGGAGACTCGAACTCCCACTCCTTTCGAAAACGGATTTTGAATCCGCCGCGTCTACCGATTCCGCCACCGGGGCACAATGGCGGCGCAGTATAGGGATGCGCCTGGCGTCGGTCAATCGGCGTTAGTGCAGTGATCGGTTGATCTACTAACGGCCAATGGCGCAGCTAGTGGCATCCGGCTTTGATTGCGTCGTTGCGGCTAGAATCGCCAGCTGTCATCAAGTGCGCTGGGTGTGGCGTATATAAAGGTGTCGGGGCAGTCCAATGTTGGGAGGGGGAGTGATCAACGTCTTGCGTGGTGCACTTGTTGCCGGTCTGCTACTTGCGCCTGTTGCGCAGGCCGGAACGCTGACCTATGCCGTGACCGATGAAAGCTGGATGCCGTACTGGATTGTCGAGGATCAGCGGGTCAGCGGCATCTTCCATGAGCTAATGCTCGCGCTGGATGAGCGTTTGCCTGAACAACTGCAAGCCAGTCATCCGCAGCCGCCTTTGCGTACGCAGAAGCTGTTCCGTGAGGGGTATCTGCAGATCGAGTGCTGTGTGAGCAAGAATTGGCGTAGCGACGCCGAGCGGGCCGAAGTCTCGCTGTGGACAGTGCCGGTTCTGCAGGCCGAGGAAATGCTGATCTTCGCGCCTGGCAGGCGCTTTGCCTATCAGCGTCTGCAGGACCTGCAGGGGCGTTCGATTGCCACGGTGCGTGGTTATGGTTACGCCGGCAGTGAGTACTTTCAGCGCAACGATGGGGCCGATGTGCGGGCGCTGATCTATCTGGTGGCGCAGGGGCGTAGTGAGGCCGGGATTCTGGATCGCTTGGAGTGGCGTTATCTTCAGCATGAAGACGCGCAACTGCAGGCGTCACGCTGGCAGGTCGAGGAGGGGCCGACGGTCAATCGCTCTCAGCTGCGCTTGCGTTTGCATCGAGACTTTGCGGGCCGGCTCGATGCATTCAATGCTGCCATCCTGTCCTTGCAGGCCGATGGCACGCTGGCTCGTATCGTCGCCAGGTATGCGCCGCAGGCTCACGTGGCCGGCCAAGTGGAAATCCGGTAAGCTCTGCCACCCTGCAAAATTACCCCTCCGAATCATGCGTGTTGCCGATTTCCACTTCGACCTTCCCGAGTCGCTGATCGCTCGTCATCCCCTGGCCGAGCGTCGTGCCAGCCGTCTACTGCAGCTCGATGGCCCTAGCGGCACGCTGCGCCACGGCCAGTTCACCGATGTGCTGGAGCAGCTTCGTCCGGGTGATCTCATGGTGTTCAACAACACCCGAGTGATTCCGGCGCGCCTGTTCGGTCAGAAGGCCTCTGGCGGCAAGCTCGAAGTGCTGGTGGAGCGCGTGCTGGATCAGTACCGCGTGCTGGCCCACGTGCGTTCGAGCAAATCGCCCAAGCCCGGTTCGCAGATTCTCATCGACGGCGGTGGTGAGGCCGAGATGGTCGCGCGTCACGACGCGCTGTTCGAGCTGCGTTTTGCCGAGCCGGTACTGCCGCTGCTGGAGCGTGTCGGCCATATGCCGCTGCCTCCTTATATAGATCGGCCGGATGACGAGGCGGATCGCGAGCGCTATCAGACCGTCTATGCGCAGAAGGCGGGGGCCGTGGCTGCGCCGACTGCGGGCCTGCACTTCGATGACGAACTGCTGGCGGCGATCCGCGCCAAGGGTGTGGACACCGCGTTCGTGACGCTTCACGTTGGCGCCGGTACCTTCCAGCCGGTTCGGGTTGAGCGGATTGAAGATCACCACATGCACAGTGAGTGGTTGGAGGTCGGCCAGGATGTGGTCGACGCCGTGGCAGCCTGTCGCGCCCGCGGCGGTCGCGTGGTCGCGGTGGGCACCACCAGCGTGCGCTCGCTGGAAACTGCCGCGCGAGACGGTGAGTTGAAGCCCTTCAGTGGCGATACCGACATCTTTATCTATCCAGGCCGCCCATTTCATGTGGTCGATGCCCTGGTGACCAATTTCCACCTGCCCGAGTCGACCCTGCTGATGCTGGTGTCGGCCTTTGCCGGTTACCCCGAGACCATGGCCGCTTACCGCGAGGCCGTGGCGCAGGGCTATCGCTTCTTCAGTTACGGTGATGCCATGTTCATCACCCGCAATCCCGCCGCGCGCGGGCCCGAGGTTTGAGTATGTCGCGCACCTGTCGCATGTCCTTCGAGTTGCTGGCTACCGACGGCAAGGCCCGTCGTGGTCGCCTGACCTTCCCGCGTGGCGTGGTGGAAACTCCGGCCTTCATGCCGGTGGGCACCTACGGCACGGTCAAGGGCATGCTGCCGCGCGACGTCGAGGATATCGGCGCGCAGATCATCCTCGGCAATACATTCCACCTGTGGCTGCGCCCGGGGATGGAGGTGATCAAGAAACATGGCGACCTGCACGACTTCATGCAGTGGCAGGGGCCGATCCTGACCGACTCTGGTGGCTTCCAGGTGTTCAGCCTCGGTGCGATGCGCAAGATCAAGGAAGAGGGCGTGTACTTCGCTTCGCCGGTCGATGGCGCCAAGGTCTTCATGGGGCCGGAAGAGTCGATGCAGGTGCAGCGTGACCTGGGCTCGGACATCGTGATGATCTTCGATGAATGCACGCCGTACCCGGCCGAGTTCGACGTGGCCAAGCGTTCCATGGAGCTGTCGCTGCGTTGGGCCAAGCGCTCCAAGACTGCACATGGCGAAAGTACCGCTGCGCTGTTCGGCATCGTCCAGGGTGGCATGCACGAAGAACTGCGCATGCGGTCGCTCGAAGGGCTTTGCGAGACCGGCTTCGACGGCCTGGCCATCGGCGGGCTGTCGGTCGGTGAGCCGAAGGAAGAGATGATCCGCGTGCTGGACTTCCTGCCGCCGCACATGCCGGCCGACAAGCCGCGCTACCTGATGGGTGTGGGCAAGCCGGAAGACCTGGTCGAGGGCGTGCGTCGTGGCGTGGACATGTTCGACTGCGTGATGCCCACCCGTAATGCGCGTAACGGCCACCTGTTCGTCGATACCGGCGTGGTGAAGATTCGCAACGCCGTACATAAACACGATGATTCGCCGCTGGACCCGACCTGCGACTGTTACACCTGCAAACATTTCTCGCGCGCTTATCTGCACCATCTGGACAAGTGCGGCGAAATGCTCGGTAGCATGCTCAATACCATCCATAACTTGCGGCATTATCAGCGGGTTATGGCTGGTTTGCGCGAGGCTATCCAACAGGGTACATTGGCCGCCTTCGTCGAAACCTTCTATGCCAAGCGTGGCCTGCCTGTGCCGCCGCTTGACTGATTCCTGAACGATTCAAGATCCTTTCCATTAGGAGTGTTACATGAGCTTTTTCATCCCCGCCGCTTACGCTGACACCGCCGCTGCTGGCCCTGCCGGCAGCGGTTTCGAGTGGGTTTTCCTGATTGGCTTTCTGGTCATCTTCTATCTGATGATCTGGCGTCCGCAGGCCAAGCGCGCCAAGGAACACAAGAACCTGCTCGGCGGCCTGCAGAAGGGCGACGAAGTGGTCACCAGCGGTGGTATCGCTGGCAAGGTATCCAAGGTTGCCGACGATTTCGTGGTTATCGAAGTGTCTGACACTGTCGAGCTGAAATTCCAGAAGCAGGCCATCGCTGCCACTCTGCCCAAGGGCACGCTGAAAGCCATCTGATTCAGTTCTTAGTTTCCATATCGACGGGGCGCTTTAGGGCACTTCTAAAAACGTAGGCGAGGCAGCCAGCGCAAGGCAAAAACAGGCGTGTTGTAAATGAGCATTTTGAGCCTGTTTTTAACGCAGCGATGGCAACGCAGGTAGTTTTTAGAGGTGCACTTTAGCGCCCTGCGTCATAAGCGGGCGGCTCGTTCATGCTCAATAAATACCCTCTGTGGAAATACCTGCTGATTGTGTCCGTTCTGGCAATCGGCCTGGTGTACTCCATTCCCAACCTTTATCCAGACGATCCTGCCGTGCAGATCAGTGGCGCCAGTTCGGCGCTGAGCATCGAGCAGATCGATGTCGACCGTGCCAGCAAAGCGCTGCAGGACGCCGGTATTGCCGTCAAAACTGCCAGCATCGACGAGCGTGGCCGCGGTGGCCTGATTCGTCTGACCAAGCAGGATGACCAGTTGCCGGCCAAGGACATCGTCCGTCGTGCACTGGGCGATGATTACGTTGTGGCGCTGAACCTGGCGCAAACCACCCCCGACTGGCTGCGTAACCTGGGTGCGAGCCCGATGAAGCTCGGCCTGGACCTGTCCGGCGGTGTGCACTTCCTGTTGGAAGTCGACATGGACAAGGCGCTGGATGTGCGCCGCAAGGTCTATGAAGGTGAGATCAAGAGCCTGTTGCGCAAGGAGCGTATTCGCTACCGCAGCATGCCGGAGAGCAATAGCCGGATTCAGCTCGGCTTCGCCGACAGCGATACGCTGGACAAGGCGCAGCGCCTGATTCGCAAGGATTACAGCGATTTCGAACTGACCACTGTCGAGCGTGGCGGCCAGCAGATTCTGCAGTTGGGTCTGACTCAAGCGAAAATCGCCGAGATTCGTGAATATTCCATTCGCCAGAACCTCACCACTGTACGTAACCGCGTCAATGAGCTGGGCGTAGCCGAGCCGCTGGTGCAGCGTCAGGGTGCCAACCGCATCGTGGTCGAGCTGCCGGGTGTGCAGGACACCGCAGAAGCCAAGCGTATTCTCGGCAAGACCGCCAACCTCGAGTTCCGCCTGCAGGCCGATCTCGATGCGCCGCGCGGCGCGACCGAGTCCTTCGGCTTCCGCGAGGAAGGTCGTCCGCCGGTGCAGCTCGAGCGTGAACTGATCATCACCGGTGATCAGGTGACCGACGCCCAGGCCAGTTTCGACGAGAATGGTCGCCCGCAGGTGAACATTCGCCTCGACGGTCATGGCGGTGATCTGATGAACCGCGCCACGCGTAACAACGTCGGTCGCAGCATGGCGGTGATCTTCATCGAGCAGAGGCCGGTCACTCGCTACGTGCGTCAGAGCGTCGACGGCGTCGAGCAGGAAGTGGCTATCTCCTCGTTCGTCGAAGAGAAGAAGATCATCAGCCTGGCGACTATCCAGTCGGCGCTGGGCAGCCAGTTCCGCATCACCGGCCTGAACGGTCAGGGCGAGTCTTCCGAGCTTGCGCTGCTGCTGCGTGCTGGTGGTCTGGCAGCGCCGATGTACTTCGCTGAAGAGCGCACCATTGGCCCGAGCCTGGGTGCCGAAAACATTGCCAAGGGTATCGCCTCCACCGAGTGGGCGATGATCTTCGTGGCTATCTTCATCATCGCCATCTATCGCTTCTTCGGTGTGCTGGCGACCGTTGCCCTGGCGTTCAACCTGGTGCTGCTGGTCGGTCTGATGTCGGCCATTGGTGCGACCCTGACCCTGCCCGGTATCGCCGGTATCGTCTTGACTCTGGGTATGGCGGTTGACGCCAACGTGCTGATTTTCTCGCGGATACGCGAGGAGTTGGCCAATGGACTGCCGGTGCAGCGTGCTCTGCACGAGGGCTTCGATCGTGCCTATTCGGCAATTCTCGACAGTAACCTGACCACCTTGTTGGTGGGCGGCATCCTGTTCGCGATGGGGACCGGTCCGGTGAAAGGCTTCGCGGTGACACTGTCGCTGGGCATCATTACGTCGATGTTCACCGCCATCATGTTCACCCGTGGCCTGGTCAACCTGATCTTCGGTGGCCGTAACTTCAAGAAGCTGTGGATCTGAGGTGCAGCCATGATCAAGTCAACCATTCGTTTCATGGCGATCCGCAATATCGCCTTCTCCATTACGGTCGTGCTGACGCTGATCGGTCTCGGCGCGCTGTTTGCCAAGGGGCTGAATTTCGGCCTGGATTTCACCGGCGGTACGCTGATTGAGCTGCAATATGAGCAGCCGGCCAATCTCGATCTGATCAAGACCGAGTTGGGTCAGGCAGGTTATGCCGATGCTGTGGTGCAGAGCTTCGGTGCCAGTACCGATGTGCTGGTGCGTCTGGCTGGCGATTCCCCTGACCTGGGTAATGAGGTCGCGGCTGCGCTGCGCAAGGTCGATGAGGCGGCACGCTTCGAGGTCAAGCGCGTTGAGTTCGTCGGCCCGCAGGTAGGTGAGGAGCTGCGCGACCAGGGCGGCATTGCCATGCTCCTGGCGCTGGGCGGGATCATGCTCTACCTGGCTTTCCGCTTTCAGTGGAAGTTTGGTGTCGGTGCGATCGCGTCGCTGGTGCACGACGTGGTGATCACCCTGGGTGTGCTGGCGTTCTTCCAGGTGCCGTTCGATTTGACGGTGCTGGCGGCGGTACTGGCGATGATCGGTTACTCGCTCAACGACACCATCATCATCTACGACCGAATTCGTGAGAACTTCCGTGTACTGCGCAAGACCTCGTTGATCGAGAACATCGACGTTTCGATCACCCAGACCCTTTTGCGTACGATCGCTACTTCGTTGTCCACTGCGCTGGCCTTGTTGGCGCTGCTGTTCTTCGGCGGTGACGTATTGGCGGCCTTCGCTCTGACCCTGTTGGTCGGTGTAGTGGTAGGCACCTACTCGTCGGTCTACATCGGCGCCACGGTGCTGGTGTGGCTGAAGCTCAGCGTGGAGGATTTGATTCCTCCTGTGGCCGAGGCTGAGGCTGACGACGGCCGTCCGTGATGTTGTGATGGGCTTCATGAAAGTCAGCGAAAGCCGCGACAAGTCGAACTTGTCGCGGCTTTTTGCTGTCCCAGGCAGGGAGAAGGGCGCGAGTCGCCGAGCCTAGGAGACACAAAAAATGAATAAATCACTGTTGGTAGGTGCCGTACTGGGTGCTGTGGGTGTGACCGCTGGTGGTGCTGTTGCCACGTACAGTCTGGTTGATCGTGGTCCGGACTACGCCGAGGTGCTGGCCGTAACCCCGATCAATGAAACCGTGAAAACGCCGCGCGAAGTGTGTAAGGACGTGGCAGTTACCCGTCAGCGTCCGGTGCAGGATCAGCACCAGATTGCCGGTACTGCCATCGGCGCCATCGCGGGTGGTCTGCTGGGTAACCAGATCGGCGGCGGCACTGGCAAGAAGATCGCTACAGTAGCCGGTGCAGTTGGCGGCGGTTATGCCGGCAACAAGGTGCAGGAGGGCATGCAGCAGCGTGACACCTACACCACCACTGAAACCCGCTGCAACACCGTGACCGATACCAGCGAGAAACTGGTGGGCTACGACGTGAAGTACCAGCTGGGTGAAAAGGTCGGCAACGTGCGCATGGATCGTGATCCAGGCAGTCGTATCCCGGTCAACAAGCAGGGTGAACTGGTACTGGTGCAGCAGGCCCAGTAAGAATCTGGAGCAATAAAAAAACGCCCCTCGGGGCGTTTTTTTATTGCTCGATGGAAGCTCAGCGCTTCATCGAGGGTGCCAGGTGTGGCTGGATCGCGGTCAGTACGGCCTTGAAGCATTTGGTGTTGCCGGCAACGATCTGGCCTTTCTCGAGGAATTCGTGGCCGCCGGTGAAATCGCTGACCAGGCCGCCTGCTTCCTGAATCAGCAGGGCGCCAGCTGCCATGTCCCACTCGGACAGGCCGAACTCCCAGAAGGCGTCGTAACGGCCGGCTGCGACATAAGCCAGATCCAGGCTGGCGGCGCCGGCACGGCGTACACCGGCGGTCTGGCCGACCAGGCTGCGGAACATGCCCAGGTAGTTCTCGAGGTTATCCAGCTGCTCGTTGCGGAACGGGAAGCCAGTGCCTAGCAGTGCGCCGTCCAGGCTCTTGCGGTTGCTCACGCGCAGACGGCGGCCATTGAGGGCGGCGCCACGGCCGCGGCTGGCGGTGAATTCTTCCTGGCGCACCGGGTCGAGGACGATGGCGTGCTCGAGGCGACCGCGGTATTTGCAGGCAATGCTGATGGCGAAGTGTGGAACGCCGCGGATGAAGTTGGTGGTGCCGTCCAGCGGGTCGATGATCCACTGATAGTCGGCGCCGTCGCCGCTGCCCTCAAGCACGCCACCTTCTTCGCCCAGGAAGCTGTGGGTCGGGTAGGCCTTGCGAATGGCTTGGACGATCATCAGCTCGGCGGCCTTGTCGACCTCGGTGACGTAATCCTTGGCATCCTTCTCGTCTACCGAGATGACATCCAGGCGCTCGATGGAGCGAAAGATCATTTCACCGGCGCTGCGAGCGGCGCGCAGGGCGATATTCAGCATGGGCTGCATGGGAGGTTCACCTGGGGCGTTAAAGAAAGCCGGCCATGTTAGCAGAAAACCGTTGCCGATGAAGCGCCGTCTGTACCCCGCATGGCAATCACACAAGGGCTTGGGTAAGATCGTTGCCCCTAATCGTTTCTGAGAGTGTCTGCGTTGCTGGACAATATTCGCGTCGTTTTGGTGGGCACCAGTCATCCGGGCAATATCGGCGGTGCTGCGCGGGCGATGAAAAACATGGGCCTGTCGCGCCTGGTGCTGGTCGAGCCGGAGGATTTTCCCAGTGCCGAGGCGGTGGCGCGCGCGTCCGGTGCGACCGACGTGCTGGATGCTGCGCAGGTCGTTGGTAGTCTTGAAGAGGCGCTGGTCGGTTGCACTCTGGTGATTGGTACCAGTGCGCGTGATCGGCGTATTCCCTGGCCGCTGCTGGATCCGCGCGAGTGCGGCGTGACCAGTTGTGAGCAGGCCGCTGCTGGTAGTGAAGTGGCGTTGGTATTCGGGCGTGAATACGCCGGTTTGACCAACGAGGAACTACAGCGATGTCAATACCACGTGCATATCCCGTCCAACCCTGAGTTCAGTTCGCTGAACCTGGCGGCGGCGGTGCAGGTGCTGGCCTATGAGGTGCGCATGGCCTGGTTGGCAGCTTCGAGTCTGCCGACCAAGGCGGAGAAGCTGGAGGCGACCACAACGCGCAATTCGCAGGCGGCGACGGCAGATGAGCTGGAGTCCTTCTACGGACATTTGCGTCGAGTTCTGGTGATGATCGGTTTTCTCGATCCCCAGAGGCCGCGGCACCTGATGACTCGCTTGCGTCGGCTTTATGGACGCAGTGCGGTGAGCAAGTTGGAGATGAATATCCTGCGCGGCATCCTTACCGAGACAGAGAAGGCCGTGCGTGGAGAGCCTCATAAACAGGGGAAGTCTGATGTTTGAACGCATTCGAGAGGATATACAGAGCGTTTTTCACCGTGACCCGGCGGCGCGCAATGCCTTCGAGGTGGTGACCTGCTATCCGGGATTGCATGCGGTATGGCTGCATCGTGTGGCGCATGCATTGTGGCGTTCGGGCTGGAAGTGGCTGGCGCGCGTGGTGTCGAGCTTCGGGCGCTGGATGACCGGTATCGAAATTCACCCGGGGGCGAAGATCGGGCGACGCTTCTTCATCGATCATGGCATGGGCATCGTCATCGGCGAGACTGCCGAGATCGGTAATGACGTCACGCTCTATCAGGGCGTGACTCTGGGTGGCACCAGTTGGAACAAGGGCAAGCGCCATCCCACTCTGGAAGATGGTGTTGTGGTTGGCGCTGGCGCCAAGGTGCTGGGGCCGTTCACGGTCGGTGCCGGGGCCAAGATCGGTTCCAATGCGGTGGTGACCAAGGCTGTGCCGGCGGGGGCGACTGCGGTCGGCATTCCCGGCAAGATAATCGTCAAGTCCGATGACGAGCAGGAAGCCAAGCGTCAGGCCATGGCCGAGAAGATCGGTTTCGATGCCTACGGCGTTGGTCAGGACATGCCCGACCCGGTAGCGCGCGCCATCGGCCAGTTGCTCGATCATCTGCATGCTGTCGACGGGCGGCTCGAGGATGTCAGCAAGGCGCTGGACTCGATGGATTGCGACTACCGCGCCAAGGCGCTGCCTGCATTGCGTGACGAGGACTTCGCCGAGGTGTGCAAGGGGCAGGGCGACAAGCCTGCTGCCTGATGCGCGCAGGGGCGGCATTTGCTATGATGCCGCCTCTTTTCGCGGTCAATCCTGAGTAAATCAATCGGTCTTATAGTTGACTTAAATACTCGGGAATCGCATACTTCGTCGCAATTCAGTGATTCGTGGTAGAGCCATGCGACTGACCACCAAAGGCCGTTACGCCGTTACCGCCATGCTAGATCTGGCGTTGCACGCACAGCACGGTCCCGTTTCCCTGGCCGATATATCCGAGCGGCAGGGCATCTCCCTGTCTTATCTCGAGCAACTGTTCGCCAAGCTGCGCCGTGGCAGTCTGGTTTCCAGTGTTCGCGGGCCGGGTGGCGGCTATCAGCTTTCGCGTGACATGCGCGGCATTCAGGTGGCTCAGGTGATCGATGCGGTCAACGAGTCGGTAGATGCCACGCGTTGCCAGGGGCAAGGTGATTGCCACTCTGGCGACACCTGCCTGACCCATCACCTGTGGTGCGATCTCAGTCAGCAGATTCATGAGTTCCTCAGTGGCATCAGCCTGGCTGATTTGGTTGCGCGCCGTGAGGTTCAAGAGGTCGCGTTGCGCCAGGATCAGCGCCGCTGCAATGGCAGGACGCCGCGCCTGGATAAGATTGAAGCGTCTGCCATCGACTGAGCAGGGCGTTTGCCTGATAGGAGAAACCCAATGAAATTGCCCATTTACCTCGATTATTCCGCCACCACGCCGGTAGATCCGCGCGTTGCGCAGAAGATGAGTGAATGCCTGCTGGTCGACGGTAACTTTGGCAACCCGGCTTCGCGCTCCCACGTGTTCGGCTGGAAGGCCGAAGAAGCGGTGGAAAATTCCCGTCGCCAGGTCGCCGAGCTGGTCAATGCTGATCCGCGTGAGATCGTCTGGACCAGCGGTGCTACCGAGTCCGACAACCTGGCGATCAAGGGCGTAGCGCACTTCTATGCCAGCAAGGGCAAGCACATCATCACCTCGAAGATCGAGCACAAGGCGGTACTGGATACCACTCGCCAACTCGAGCGTGAAGGTTTCGAAGTGACCTATCTGGAACCGGGCGAAGACGGCCTGATTACGCCAGCCATGGTCGAGGCGGTGCTGCGCGATGACACTACCCTGGTGTCCCTCATGCACGTCAACAACGAAATCGGCACCATCAACGACATCGCTGCCATCGGCGAGCTGACCCGCTCGCGCGGTGTGCTGCTGCACGTCGATGCTGCGCAGTCCACCGGCAAGGTCGAAATCGATCTGGAAAAGATGAAGGTCGATCTGATGTCCTTCTCCGCGCACAAGACCTACGGCCCCAAGGGCGTCGGTGCCCTTTACGTGCGCCGCAAGCCGCGTGTGCGTCTGGAAGCGCAGACTCACGGTGGCGGTCACGAGCGCGGTATGCGCTCGGGCACTCTGGCCACTCACCAGTGCGTCGGTATGGGTGAAGCATTCCGTATCGCCAAGGAAGAGATGGCGGCAGAGAACCAGCGTATCGCGGCTCTGCGTGATCGTTTCTACCGCCAGTTGGAAGATATGGAAGAGCTTTACGTGAATGGCAGCCTAACTGCTCGCGTGCCGCACAACCTCAACCTGAGTTTCAACTACGTCGAGGGTGAGTCGCTGATCATGGCGCTCAAGGATCTCGCTGTATCGTCCGGTTCTGCTTGCACCTCGGCTTCCCTGGAGCCGTCCTACGTGCTGCGCGCCCTGGGCCGCAATGATGAACTGGCACACAGCTCGATCCGCTTCACCTTCGGTCGTTTCACTACCGAAGAAGAGGTCGACTACGCCGCTGCCAAGGTCCGTGAGGCCGTGGACAAGCTGCGCGAACTGTCGCCCCTGTGGGATATGTTCAAAGAAGGTGTCGACATTTCTTCCGTGGAATGGGCAGCACACTAAAAGCTGCCGAGGCGAATCGTTTGGTTTCAAGCGGTTCGCCGGAGAGCGGCACCTGATGAGAGAGGAAGTACAACATGGCTTACAGTGACAAGGTCATCGACCACTACGAAAATCCGCGTAACGTCGGCAAGCTTAACGCCGAAGATCCTGACGTTGGTACCGGCATGGTCGGTGCGCCGGCCTGTGGCGACGTGATGCGCCTGCAGATCAAGGTCAGCGAAAGTGGCGTTATCGAAGACGCCAAGTTCAAGACCTACGGCTGCGGCTCGGCTATCGCCTCCAGCTCCCTCGCGACCGAGTGGATGAAGGGCAAGACCCTCGATGAGGCCGAGAGCATCAAGAACACCCAGCTCGCCGAAGAACTGGCCCTGCCGCCAGTGAAAATTCACTGCTCTGTACTCGCTGAAGATGCCATCAAGGCTGCTGTGCGCGACTACAAGCAGAAGAAAGGCTTGCTCTGATACGAGGTTTGTAATGGCCATCACCATGTCTGAAGCAGCTGCCCGCCACGTGCAACGCTCTCTTGATGGGCGCGGCAAGGGCGAGGGCATTCGCCTCGGGGTGCGCACTACCGGTTGCTCCGGCCTGGCCTACGTGCTCGAGTTCGTCGATGAGCTGGCGGCAGAGGATCAGGTATTCGAGAGTCATGGCGTCAAGGTGATCATCGATCCCAAGAGCCTGGTCTATCTCGATGGCACCGAGTTGGACTTCGTCAAGGAAGGCCTCAACGAGGGCTTCAAGTTCATCAACCCTAACGTGCGCGGCGAATGCGGTTGCGGCGAAAGCTTCAACGTTTGAGGCGCTCGCGTGGGTAATCCTTGTCATTTCGCCCTGTTCGACCTGCAGCCGAGCTTTCGTCTCGATATGGAGCAACTGGCCGCTCGCTACCGTGAGCTGGCGCGCCAGGTGCATCCGGATCGCTTTGCCGATGCCGGTGAGCGTGAGCAGCGTTTGGCGCTGGAGCGCTCGGCCTGCCTCAACGAGGCTTATCAGGTTCTGAAAACTCCGTCTCAGCGGGCACGCTACCTGCTGGCCATGCGTGGCCCCGAGTTGCCGCTGGAAGTGACGGTGCAGGATCCCGATTTCCTCCTGCAGCAAATGCAGCTGCGCGAAGAGCTGGAGGAACTGCAGGATGAGGCTGATCTGGCCGGTGTCGCGGCCTTCAAGCGTCGCCTGAAAGCGGCGCAGGAGCAGCTCAACGAGCACTTCGCTGCATGCTGGGATGACGAGGCCCGCCGTGAAGAAGCCGAGCGTCTGATGCGTCGCATGCAGTTCCTCGACAAGCTCTCCCATGAAGTGCGCCAGTTAGAAGAGCGCCTCGACGATTAACCTGTAGGTTGCGACGGCAGCCTGCCTGATGATTTCAAGAAGACCATGGCCTTATTGCAGATCGCCGAGCCCGGGCAGAGCCCGCAACCGCACCAGCGTCGTCTGGCAGTGGGTATTGACCTGGGTACCACCAACTCTCTGGTCGCTGCTGTGCGCAGTGGTCTGGCCGAGCCCCTGGCTGACGATGATGGCAAGGTCATCCTGCCGTCTGCCGTGCGTTACCATGCTGGAAGCATCGAGGTTGGCGAGTCAGCCAAACTTGCGGCCGCCAGCGATCCGCTCAATACCGTGTTGTCGGTCAAGCGCCTGATGGGGCGGGGTATCGCCGACGTGCATCAGCTCGGCGAGCAAATGCCTTACCGCTTCGCTGCAGGCGAGTCGCACATGCCCTTCATCGAGACGGTGCAGGGGGCGAAGAGTCCGGTTGAAGTCTCTGCAGAAATTCTCAAGACCCTGCGCTTGCGCGCTGAGCAGACCTTGGGTGGTGAGTTGGTCGGTGCGGTGATTACCGTCCCGGCTTATTTCGATGACGCTCAGCGTCAGGCCACCAAGGATGCTGCGCGTCTGGCCGGCCTGACCGTTCTGCGTCTGCTCAATGAGCCTACCGCCGCTGCAGTCGCCTATGGTCTGGATCAGAAAGCCGAGGGCGTGGTTGCTATCTATGACCTCGGTGGTGGCACTTTCGATATTTCTATCCTGCGCCTGACCGGTGGTGTGTTCGAGGTGCTGGCTACCGGCGGCGACAGTGCGTTGGGCGGTGACGACTTCGATCATGCCGTAGCCGACTGGATCATCCAGCAGGCCGGTATTTCCAGTGATCTTGATCCGTCGACCCAGCGTAGTCTGCTGCAGGCTGCCTGTGTGGCCAAAGAAGGGCTGACGGATGCTGATAGCGTCGAGCTGAGCCATGGTGAATGGCGAGGTTCGTTGTCGCGCACGCAGTTCGAGGCGCTGATTGAACCGATGGTGGCGCGCAGTCTCAAGGCTTGTCGTCGTGCTGTGCGTGATTCTGGCGTCGAGCTGGAAGAGGTTGGTGCGGTCGTAATGGTTGGTGGCTCTACCCGCGTGCCGCGTGTACGTGAGGCCGTCGGCGAACTGTTCGGTCGGGCGCCGCTGACCAATATCGATCCGGATCAGGTGGTGGCCATTGGTGCTGCGATCCAGGCCGACGCCCTGGCGGGCAATCAGCGTGATGACGGCGAGGAGTTGCTCCTGCTGGATGTGATCCCCCTGTCGCTCGGCCTGGAAACCATGGGCGGGCTGATGGAGAAGGTGATCCCGCGCAACACCACCATCCCGGTGGCGCGTGCGCAGGAGTTCACCACCTACAAGGATGGCCAGACGGCCATGATGATTCACGTGCTGCAGGGGGAGCGCGAACTGATTGCCGACTGCCGCTCCCTGGCGCGTTTCGAGTTGCGCGGTATTCCGCCTATGGTGGCCGGCGCGGCGAAGATTCGCGTGACCTTCCAGGTCGATGCCGACGGCCTGCTTAGTGTCGCAGCGCGTGAGCTGAGTTCTGGGATTGAGGCGAGTATTCAGGTCAAGCCGTCTTATGGCCTGACCGATGGCGAAATTGCACGCATGCTGCAGGACTCCTTCCAGAATGCTGGAGGCGACAAGGCTGCCCGCGTGCTGCGTGAGCAGCAGGTCGATGGTCAGCGCCTAGTCGAGGCGGTCGAGGCGGCGCTGCAGGCCGATGGCGAGCGTTTGCTGGATGCCGAGGAGCGCGAGGTCATCGAGCTGCAGGTGCAGGAATTACGCGATCTGCTGGCGGGCAATGATGGCCTGGCGATCGAGCGGCAGACCAAGCGGCTGTCGCAGGTCACTGATGCTTTCGCGGCTCGCCGCCTGGATTCGACGGTAAAAGCCGCGCTGGCAGGGCGCAATCTGAATGAGATCGAGGAATAATTGATGCCGCAGGTAATTTTTCTGCCTCACGAGCGATTCTGCCCGGATGGTCTGGTGGTAGAGGCTGAGCCTGGAGTTTCCATCCTCGAGCTGGCGCACGAGCACCATATCGAGATGGAAAGCGCTTGCGGCGGTGTGTGTGCCTGCACCACCTGTCACTGCATCGTGCGCGAAGGTTTCGATTCGCTGAACGAGGCGGATGAGTTGGAAGAGGATTATCTGGACAAGGCCTGGGGGCTCGAGGCTCAGTCGCGCCTGGCCTGTCAGGCTATCGTTGGTGAGGAAGATATCACCGTCGAGATTCCCAAATATTCGCTTAACCACGCAGCCGAAGCGCCGCACTGACAGGCAGCTCCCTCATCCGGCGCTTCGCGCCACCTTCTCCCAAAGGGAGAAGGGCCCAGAGGAAGTTGTCGCTACGCGACTTTCACGTTAAGCAGGAAGCATGATCATGAGTCTGAAATGGGCCGATGTACTGGACATTGCCATCGAGCTGAGCGAGCAGAAGCCGGATGTCGATCCGCGCTACGTGAACTTCGTCGATCTGCACCGTTGGGTCGTGTCCTTGCCGCAGTTCTCCGATGACCCGCAACGCGGGGGAGAGAAGGTGCTTGAGGCGATACAGGCGGCCTGGATCGAAGAACTCGATTGAAACAGGCGCTTACGGCGCCCGCCCTACGCTTTTAACCGGAACCCGCGTATAATTCGCGGGTTTAATTTTTCGCTTTAACCCTAAAGTTTCTGGAGCTTCACATGGCTGTTCAACGTACTTTCTCCATCATCAAGCCTGACGCCGTTGCCAAGAACGTCATCGGTGAGATCACCACCCGTTTCGAAAAAGCCGGCCTGCGCGTTGTTGCTTCGAAGATGGTGCAACTGTCCGAGCGCGAAGCCGCTGGTTTCTACGCTGAGCACAGCGAGCGTGGCTTCTTCAAGGATCTGGTTGCTTTCATGACTTCCGGTCCGGTCATCGTTCAGGTTCTGGAAGGCGAAAACGCCGTTGCCAAGAACCGTGAACTGATGGGTGCCACCAACCCGAAAGAAGCAGCTGCCGGCACCATCCGTGCTGACTTCGCCGTTTCCATCGACGAAAACGCTGTTCACGGTTCGGATTCCGAAGCCTCCGCTGCTCGCGAGATCGCTTACTTCTTCTCCGCTACCGAGCAGTGCGCGCGCATTCGCTGATTGGCGAATGATGCGAGGGTGAAGCCATGACCAATACCACCGGGAAGATCAACCTGCTGGGCCTGACCCAGCCGGAAATGGAACAGTTCTTCGAGTCCATCGGCGAGAAGCGCTTCCGTGCCGGCCAGGTAATGAAGTGGATTCACCACTTTGGCGTCGATGATTTCGCCGCCATGACCAATGTCGGCAAGGCCTTGCGCGAGAAGCTCGAGGCCTCTGCCGAGATTCGCGGCCCGGAAGTGGTCAGCGAAAATATTTCTGCCGATGGCACGCGCAAGTGGGTGGTGCGTGTGGCGTCGGGTAGCTGTGTGGAAACCGTTTATATCCCGCAGAACGGTCGCGGCACGCTTTGTGTTTCGTCCCAGGCCGGTTGTGCCCTGGATTGCAGCTTCTGCTCCACCGGCAAGCAAGGCTTCAATAGCGACCTGACCAGCGCCGAGATCATCGGCCAGGTATGGATCGCCAACAAATCCTTCGGCAGCGTTCCGGCGAAGATTGATCGTGC
Source organism: Pseudomonas sp. o96-267 (assembly GCF_003935465.1). NCBI lineage: Bacteria > Pseudomonadati > Pseudomonadota > Gammaproteobacteria > Pseudomonadales > Pseudomonadaceae > Pseudomonas > Pseudomonas sp. o96-267. The sequence goes on along the minus strand of NZ_RHQP01000022.1, from coordinate 48,161 downwards.
CATCACCAACGTGGTGATGATGGGCATGGGCGAGCCGCTGCTGAACTTCGACAACGTCGTCTCTGCCATGCAGATCATGATGGATGACCTCGGCTACGGCATCTCCAAGCGCAAGGTGACCCTGTCCACCTCCGGCGTGGTGCCGATGATCGACAAGCTGGCCGAAGTCATCGACGTGTCTCTGGCGCTGTCGTTGCACGCGCCCAACGACGAACTGCGTAATCAGCTGGTACCGATCAACAAGAAGTACCCGCTGGAGATGCTTCTGTCAGCGTGCAAGCGCTACGTCTCCAAACTAGGCGAGAAGCGCGTGCTGACCATCGAGTACACCCTGCTCAAAGGCGTCAACGATAAGCCTGAGCACGCTGAGCAGATGATCGCACTTCTGGCCGATGTACCTTGCAAGATCAACCTGATTCCGTTTAATCCCTTCCCCTTCTCGGGGTACGAGCGGCCGAGCAATAACGCCATTCGCCGCTTCCAGGACCTGTTGCACAAGGCTGGTCATAACGTCACGGTGCGCACGACGCGTGGTGACGATATCGATGCGGCCTGCGGCCAGTTGGTTGGCCAGGTCATGGACCGTACTCGGCGCAGTGAGCGTTACATCGCCGTGCGTCAGCTGGGCAACGAGGCGCAAGAGCCTCGCACTGCCGCCAATCGAAATTGAAGAGAGGATGCCTATGACCTTGCGCCCTACGCTGTTATTGCTCGTTGTCAGCCTGCTTGCCGGTTGTGTGACCACGGGTGATGTCGACCCTATGCGTACGGCTGAAGGACGTGAGAAGGCACGTGATGCATATGTACAACTGGGGATTGCCTATATCCAGCAGGGTGATACCCAGCGCGCCAAGGTGCCGCTGAAGAACGCGCTCGATCTGGACTCCTCCAATGCAGATGCACATGCTGCGCTGGCCATGGCGTTCCAGCTGGAAATGGAGCCGAAGCTGGCCGATGAGCATTTTCGCAAAGCGCTGTCCCAGCGTCCGAAAGACGCCCGTCTGCTAAACAACTATGGCGGTTTTCTGTTCGAGCAGAAGCGTTATCCAGACGCCATGAGCGCCTATCTCAAAGCTGCTGAGGACAATCTCTATCCAGAGCGCTCGTGGGTATTCGAGAATCTGGGCATGACTGCTCTGCAGCTAGGCCAGCGTGAGCAGGCCAAAGAGTATTTCCAACGTTCCCTGCGCCTCAGTAGCCGTCAGCCACGGGCATTGCTGGAAATGGCTCTGCTGTCCTACGGGGACAAGGAGTATGTGCCGGCGCGTCGTTACTACGACAGCTACAGCGAAATAGCGCCACAGAACGCGCGTAGCCTGTTGCTTGGTGCACGTCTAGCCGAAGTGTTTGAAGACCGTGACCGTGCTGCCAGTCTTGGCTTGCAGCTGCGTCGTCTGTATCCGGCCTCTCAGGAATATCAGCAATTTGTTTCGGGGCAACGATGAAAACGGCACATAGCGAAGTGGCCCAGCCGACGCCGACAAATCCAGGTGAAAGCCTGCGCCAGGCTAGGGAAATCAAGGGCTGGAGCTCTGCCGAAGTGGCAGCTCAGCTTAACCTGACGCCACAACGTCTGGCCCAGATCGAAGCCGGCGCTTTCGACAAGCTGCCGGGCACCACCTTTGCGCGTGGCTATATCCGTGCCTACGCCAAGCTGCTCGAAATGGACCAGAACCGACTGGTGATGGAGTTCGATCAGTTCACCGGTACCGATGCCACCGGCAGCAGTGTGCATGCCCTTGGTCGTATCGAAGAGCCTGTGCGTTATTCGCAGAGCATCCTGCGCCTGGTGAGTTTCCTGTTGTTGCTGGCGTTGATCGGCGGCGGTTTTGTCTGGTGGCAGGATCAGGGGCGCCCAGGTGCCAGCCTGGCTGACCTGGGCCTGGAACATGTAGAAGTCGAAGGGGCCGACGGTACCACCCAGGTGCATTCGCTTGCCGAGCCGGAAGACCAGGCGGTAGTCGATGCTCAGGGCAACGAGCAGGGCAGCCCTTTGCTGTTGCCGATCGAGCCGGGCGAGGCACCGGAAGAGTCCTCGGTCGCAGAACAGCCAGCAGCTTCAGATGTTGCGCCGGAAAGCGCGCCAGAAACTCCGGCAACCGCCGTGGCGAATGAGCCAGCAGCTGCTGCCAATACAACAGCGCCTGCCACGGAGCCTGCCGCCCCCGTTGCCGTTCCAGCCGGGCAGGGTGCGCTTAATGTGCAGTTCACTGCTGATTGCTGGACACAAGTGACCGATGCCGATGGCAAGGTCCTGCTCAGCGCGCTCAAACGCAGTGGAGAAAGCATCGAACTAACTGGCAAAGCACCGATGGAGCTGCGCCTGGGCTTTGCCCGTGGCGCCCAGGTGACCTACAACGGCCAAAGCGTGGAGGTTGCGCCGCATATGACCGGCGAAACCGCGCGTCTGAAACTGGGGTTGTAAAGCATGCATTGCGAATCGCCGATCAAGCGCCGACTGTCGCGCAAGATCTGGGTTGGCTCGGTACCGGTGGGCGGCGATGCGCCGATCGCCGTGCAGAGCATGACCAATACCGATACCAACGATGTGGCCGCTACCGTGGCGCAGATCCGTCGCCTGGAAGATGCCGGCGCTGACATCGTGCGCGTTTCCGTGCCAGACATGGATGCTGCCGAGGCCTTCGGTCGCATCAAGCAGCAGGTGCGTGTTCCGCTGGTGGCCGACATCCACTTCGATTACCAGATCGCCCTTCGCGTGGCCGAGTTGGGCGTCGATTGCCTACGGATCAACCCGGGTAACATCGGTCGCGAGGATCGCGTCAGGGCGGTGGTCGAGGCTGCCCGTGACAAGGGCATTCCGATTCGCATCGGCGTCAATGCCGGTTCACTGGAAAAGGATCTGCAGAAGAAATATGGCGAGCCGACCCCGGAAGCTCTGGTGGAGTCGGCGCTGCGTCATGTCGAACACCTAGATCGCCTGAACTTTCCCGACTTCAAGGTCAGTGTGAAGGCCTCCGACGTCTTCATGGCTGTAGAAGCCTATCGTCTGCTGGCCAAGCAGATCGAGCAGCCGCTGCACCTGGGTATCACCGAAGCGGGCGGCCTGCGCTCCGGCACGGTCAAGTCGGCAGTCGGCCTGGGCATGCTGCTGGCCGACGGCATTGGCGATACCATCCGTATCTCTCTGGCCGCCGATCCGGTGGAAGAGATCAAGGTCGGTTTCGACATCCTCAAATCCCTGCGTTTGCGTTCCCGCGGTATCAACTTCATCGCCTGTCCGAGCTGTTCGCGGCAGAACTTCGATGTGGTCAAGACCATGAACGAGCTGGAAACGCGTGTCGAGGACCTGCTGGTACCGCTGGACGTGGCCGTGATCGGCTGCGTGGTCAATGGCCCCGGCGAAGCCAAGGAGGCGCATATTGGCCTCACCGGTGGTAGCCCGAACAACCTGGTCTATATCGACGGCAAGCCCGCCTCGAAGCTGACCAACGAAAACCTGGTGGACGAGCTGGAAAAGCTCATCCGCAACAAGGCGGCCGAAAAGGTCGCCGCCGATGCAGCCGTGATCGTGCGCGGCTGATCCGTGCGTAAGGAATACACTTGAGCAAGTCCCTGCAAGCCATTCGTGGCATGAACGACATCCTGCCGGAGCAGACGCCTGCCTGGCGCTACCTGGAAAGTACCCTGGTTAGCCTGCTCGATGGCTACGGATACAAGGAAATCCGCCTGCCCATCGTCGAGTACACCGAGCTGTTCGCTCGCGGTATCGGTGAAGGCACCGACGTGGTCGACAAGGAGATGTACACCTTCCTTGATCGCAACGAAGAATCCCTGACCCTGCGTCCCGAAGGTACTGCCGGTTGCGTGCGTGCGGTTCTCGAGCATGGGATGTCTGGCGGCGGTCAGGTGCAGAAACTGTGGTACGCCGGCCCCATGTTCCGCTACGAGAAGCCGCAGAAAGGTCGCTATCGCCAGTTCCATCAGGTCGGCGTGGAAGCCTTCAACCTGCCGGGGCCGGACGTCGATGCCGAGCTGATCGTGCTTACCTGGCGTTTGTGGAAAAAGCTCGGTTTGTCTGATGCCGTGACCCTGCAGCTCAACAGCCTGGGCTCCAGTGAGGCGCGAGCGGCTTATCGCGACGCACTGGTAGCCTACTTGCAGGAGCGTTTCGATCAGCTCGATGAAGACAGCCAGCGTCGCCTGACTACCAATCCGCTGCGTATCCTCGACAGCAAGAACGAAGCGACTCAGGCCGCGCTGGTAGGCGCACCGACCTTGGGCGATTACCTCGATGAGGAGTCGCGCCTGCACTTCGAGGGCGTCAAGGCACGCCTGGATGCGGCCGGCATTCGCTACCAGATCAATCACAAACTGGTGCGCGGTCTGGATTACTACAATCGCACCGTGTTCGAGTGGGTCACCGACAAGCTCGGAGCCCAGGGCACCGTGTGCGCCGGTGGTCGTTATGACGGCCTGGTTTCCATGTTGGGTGGCAAGGCCACGCCAGGCGTCGGCTTTGCCATGGGTGTCGAGCGTCTGGTGCTGTTGCTGGAAACCCTGCAGTTGCTACCGGCCGATCTCAACCGCGCCGCCGATGTTTACGTCTGTGCCTTTGGCGAAGCGGCGGAGCTGGCTGCACTGACGCTGGCCGAGCGTCTGCGCGACGAATTGCCGGGTCTGCGCCTGTTGCTCAACTCAGGTGGTGGCAGTTTCAAGAGCCAGTTCAAGAAGGCCGACAAGAGCGGCGCACGCTATGCGCTGATTCTGGGGGACGACGAATTGGCTGGGCGCGTGGTAGGTTGCAAACCGCTGCGCGACGACAGTGAACAACAAAGTGTTGCCTGGGATGCTCTGGCTGAGCATCTGGCTGCCTGCCAGCAGGCCTGAGCAGGCTCTCGATTAGGAGTACGGGGTTAGACATGCAGACCGAAGACGAACAGATCGCACAAATGAAGGACTGGTGGGATCGTAACGGCAAGCCTTTGCTGGCCGGCGGCGTATTGGCGCTGGTAGCTGTATTCGGCTGGCAGGGCTGGCAGAAGTATCAGGACAATCAGGCGCAAGGCGCCTCCGTGCTCTATCAGCAATTGCTGGAGACCGCGTTGGACCCAGCCGGCAAACCCGATGCCGCGAAAGTTGCCGACCTGGCCGGTAAGCTCGACAGCGAATTTGGCGGTAGCCATTACGCCCAGTACGGCAACCTGTTCGTCGCCAAGGTCGCCGTCGAAGCCGACCGTCTCGACGATGCCGCTGCCGCGCTGCAGCGCGTGCTCGACAAGCCGGCCGACGCCACGCTCGGTGAGCTGGCGCGTCAGCGTCTGGCCCGTGTTCTGGCAGCCCAGGACAAGACTGACGATGCGCTGAAGCTGCTCGATGCCAAGGTCGAGGACGCTTTCCTCGCCAGCCGTGAAGAACTCAAGGGCGATCTGCTGGTACAGCTGGGTCGCAGCGATGACGCGCACGCCGCCTATCAGAAGGCCAAGGATGCGCTGGCCGAAGACGCCGCTGTTGGCGGTCTGCAGATGAAGCTGGACGACCTGGCAAAAGAGGATGCGTGACGTGATGCGTTGGAAGAATGCCGCACTGCTGGCTCTGGCCGTTCTGGCCGTGGGTTGCAGCAGCAATAGCAAGAAGGAACTGCCGCCCGCCGAACTGACCAAGTTCGACGCCGAAGTCGAGCTGCGTACCGAGTGGAGCCGCTCCGTTGGTGATGGTCAGGGCGATACCTTCAACATGCTGGTGCCGGCCATCGACGGTGATGTGATCTACGCCGCTGATGTCGAAGGTCTGGTCATGGCCATGGACCGCACCAGCGGCAAGGTCATCTGGCGCAAGAAGCTTGAAATCCCGGTATCCGGCGCCATCGGTGTCGGCTACGGCCAGGTACTGTTGGGTACCCTCAAGGGTGAAGTGATCGCGCTCGATTCCAGTGACGGTGAAGAGCAGTGGCGCTCGCGCGTGACCAGCGAAGTGCTGGCTGCGCCGGCTAGCAATGGCGATATCGTTGTCGTGCAGACGCAGGACGACCGTCTGATTGCCTTCGATGCCAGCACCGGCAGCCAGCGCTGGATCGTCGAGAACACCCCGGCCGTACTGACCCTGCGCGGCACTGGCGCACCGCTGGTGACCAACCGCCTGGTGGTCGCCGGTCTGTCCAGCGGCAAGGTAATTGCGGTCGACGCCCAGCGCGGTCTGCCGGTTTGGGAGCAGCGTATCGCCATCCCGCAGGGTCGTTCCGAACTGGAGCGTGTTGTCGACATCGACGGCGGACTGCTGCTTTCCGGCGGCACCGTCTACGCGGTGAGCTACCAGGGCCGTGTCGCGGCCATGGATCTGGAGTCCGGTCGCGTACTCTGGCAGCGCGAGGCATCCAGCTCGGTTGGCGTCGCTCAAGGTTTCGGTAACGTCTATGTCAGCATGGCCAACGGCACCGTCGAAGGTATCGACGAGCGCAGCGCTTCGGCCCTGTGGAGCAACGATTCGATGGCGCGTCGCCAGTTGTCGGGCCCCGCAGTATTCTCCAGCTATGTCGCCGTGGGTGACTTCGAAGGCTATCTGCACCTGCTGAGCCAGGTCGATGGTCGCTTCGTCGGCCGTACCCGCATCGACAGCGACGGCCTGCGTGCCCAGCCGTTGGTGGTGGGTGACTGGTTGTATGTCTACGGTAACAGCGGCAAGTTGGTGGCGCTGACCATCAAGTAACACGCTATGCTGCCGGTAACCCGACGGCATGAAACACCTTGGCCGCTGCCCCTGCAGCGGCCTTTGCATTTTCTGAATTAACCGAGTGGAGAGCCTGATGGTTCCCGTAATTGCCCTGGTGGGCCGGCCGAATGTCGGCAAGTCCACGCTCTTCAACCGCCTGACCCGCAGCCGCGACGCTATCGTCGGCGACCTGTCCGGTCTGACCCGCGACCGCCAGTATGGCGAGGCGAAGTGGCAGGGGCGCACCTATATCGTGATCGACACCGGTGGTATTTCCGGTGACGAGGAAGGCATCGACGCGAAGATGGCCGAGCAGTCGCTGCAGGCCATCGAAGAGGCCGATGCCGTGCTGTTCCTGGTGGACGCGCGCGCTGGCATGACTGCCTCCGACCAGATGATCGGCGAGCACCTGCGCCGTCGTAACAAACAGAGCTTCCTGGTGGTGAACAAGGTCGACAACCTCGATGTCGACCTGGCTCGCGCCGAGTTCAGCCCCATGGGCCTGGGCGAGCCACTGGCGATTGCCGGTGCTCACGGCCGCGGCATCACCCAGATGCTGGAAGTGGTGCTCGGCGCGTTCCCCAAGGACGCCGGCGAGCCGGAGGAGGGGGCCGAAGAGGAGGAAGTGCTGGAAGGCCAGGAGGCCAAGCGCATTCCCGGCCCGAGCGAGAAGGACGGCATCAAGCTGGCCATCATCGGTCGCCCCAACGTCGGCAAGTCCACCCTGGTCAACCGCATGCTCGGCGAAGAGCGGGTCATCGTCTATGACCAGGCGGGGACCACGCGTGACAGCATCTACATTCCGTTCGAGCGCGACGACGAGAAGTACACCCTGATCGATACCGCCGGTGTGCGTCGGCGCGGCAAGATCTTCGAGGCTGTGGAGAAATTCTCCGTGGTCAAGACGCTGCAGGCCATTCAGGACTCCAACGTCGTGGTGTTCGTCATGGACGCCCGCGAAGGCGTGGTCGATCACGACCTCAACCTGCTCGGCTTCGTGCTGGAAAGCGGCCGCGCCCTGGTCATCGCCCTGAACAAGTGGGACGGTATGGACCAGGGCCAGAAGGATTATGTGAAGACCGAGCTGGAGCGCCGGCTGTTCTTCGTCGACTTCGCCGATATCCACTTCATTTCCGCCCTGCACGGCACTGGCGTGGGCCATCTGTACAAGTCGGTTCAGGCCTCGTTCAAGTCGGCGATAACCCGCTGGCCGACCAGCCGCCTGACGCAGATTCTCGAAGATGCCGTCAGCGACCACGCGCCGCCTCTGGTCAACGGTCGCCGCATCAAGCTGCGCTATGCCCACCTGGGCGGTGCCAACCCGCCGCTGATCGTGATCCACGGTAACCAGGTCGACGCCGTACCGCGTGCCTACTCCCGTTATCTGGAAAACACCTTCCGCCGTGTGCTGAAACTGGTCGGTACGCCCATTCGCATCGAGTACAAGGGCGGCGAGAACCCCTACGAGGGCAACAAGAACAAGCTCACGGATCGCCAGGTGAACAAAAAGCGCCGGCTGATGAGCCACCACAAGAAGGCCGAGAAGAAGCGCAAGGACAAGCGCTAGTAAGCTTTGCGCCAGGGTGTGCGCCGGCGATCGTCCGGCGCGCACGGAAGCTTCCAACTGTTTTTCATAAGCACAGCAGGTGCCGCCTGCTGCGCCCTTCGGCTATCCTCGCGGCTTGCCTTGTTCTTCCAGGAAGTCGCGATGCTCGCCAGCAAACTGCCCAACGTCGGCACCACCATCTTCACGCGCATGTCCCAGCTCGCTGCCGACGTTGGCGCGATCAACCTGTCTCAGGGCTTTCCCGACTTCGATGGGCCGCAGGCACTGCGTGAGGCCGTGGCGCGTCACGTCATGGAAGGGCGCAATCAGTATTCGCCAATGACCGGCTTGCCCGCGCTACGCCAGCAGGTGGCGGCCAAGCTCGCCCGCAGCTACGGCGTGCAGCGCGATGCCGATAGCGAGATCACCATCACGCCGGGGGCCACGGAGGCGATCTTCTGCGCGGTGCAGGCGCTGATTCATCCAGGGGATGAAGCCATCGTGCTTGACCCTTGCTACGACAGTTACGAGCCGTCGGTGGAGTTGGCCGGTGGGCGTTGCGTGCATGTGCCGTTGGCATTGCCGGACTTCGCTGTCGATTGGCAGCGTCTGGCCGATGCGATCACGCCTCGCACTCGACTGATCTTCCTCAACTCCCCGCACAACCCGAGCGGTGCGCTGCTGACTGGTGCCGACCTGGACAAGCTGGCAGAGCTGATTCGTGGGCGCAATATTCATGTGATCAGCGACGAGGTATACGAGCATCTGATCTATGACGGCCGGCGGCATGCCAGCGTGCTGGCCCAAGACGAGCTGTATCAGCGCGCCTTCGTGGTCAGCTCCTTCGGCAAGACCTATCACGTCACCGGCTGGAAGACTGGCTATGTGGTGGCGCCGCCCGTGCTGACCGCCGAGCTGCGCAAGATCCACCAATACGTCAACTTTTGTGGCGTGACGCCGTTGCAGTTCGCTCTGGCTGACTTCATGGCCGCACACCCTGAACATGTCGAAGAACTGCCGGCCTTCTACCAGGCCAAGCGCGACCTGTTCTGCGACCTTCTGGCCGGCTCGCGTTTCACCTTCACCCGCGCGCCGGGCACCTATTTCCAACTGGCCGACTATTCGGCGATTCGCCCTGATTTGGACGACGTGGCCATGGCTGAATGGCTGACCCGCGAGCATGGTGTGGCGGCGATTCCGGTATCGGTGTTCTATCAGTCGGCGCCTCAGGGTATGCGCCTGGTGCGTTTCTGCTTCGCCAAGCGCGAGGAAACCCTGCGCCAGGCGGCGGAGAAGCTCAGCGCGGTATGAGGGGTAGGGCGGGTGTAACCCGCCTCTGAGGTGTTGGCGGGTTTCACCCGCCCTACGGTGAGCGAGGCCTACAAGTGAGCAACAAACCCGATCTCGAACTGGCGCTGATCCAGACCACCCTAATCTGGCACGATCCGGCCGCCAACCGTGAACATTTCCAGGCCTTGCTGGAGCAGGCGCGTGGCGCTGATCTGGTGATCCTGCCGGAGATGTTCACCACCGGTTTTTCCATGGAGTCGGCCGAATTGGCTGAGCCTGAGGATGGACCCAGCAGCATCTGGCTACGCGAGCAGGCGCAGCGTATCGGCGCGGTGATCTGCGGCAGTCTGATCATTCAGGCCGCTGACGGCAGCTACCGTAATCGCCTGCTTTGGGCGCGCCCGGATGGCTCTTTCGCGTATTACGACAAACGCCACCTGTTCCGCATGGCCGGTGAGCACAAGCATTACAGCGCTGGCGATCAGCAGGTGGTGTTCGACCTCAAGGGCTGGCGCGTGCGCCCGTTGATCTGCTACGACCTGCGCTTCCCCGTCTGGAGCCGTGACGCCGGCGGTACCGACCTGCTGCTGTATACCGCCAACTGGCCGGGCGCGCGTCGTCAGCACTGGAACCGCCTGCTGCCGGCGCGAGCCATCGAGAACCTGTGCTATGTCGCGGCTGTGAACCGCGTTGGCGAGGACGGCAAGGGCCACGGTTATACTGGCGATTCTCAGGTGCTGGATTTCCAGGGCGAGGCGCTGCTGATGGCAGGCGAGGGCGATGGTGTGTTCCGTACTCGGCTGTCGCAAGAGGCTCTGAGTACCTATCGCGAGCGCTTCCCGGCGCACCTGGACGCGGACGCTTTCACATTCAACTGAACAAGGAGCTACATGACATGGACGTGCAACAGAGCAATCCCTTCCAGACGCCGCAGGCCGATCTGCAGCAGAGCATCACCACTCAGTCACCGCTCTACAGCATCGCTGGCGTCGGTCTGGCGACCTTCATCGGCACGCCACTGGCAGGCGCGTGGCTGCTGGCGCATAACCTGCAATTACTAGGGAAAGCGGATCGAGTAGCGATGGTCTGGGGCATTTCCGTCGTGCTTCTGATCGTCACATTGGTCTTGGCTTTCGTGTTGCCCGAGGAGGTGCCCGCGCTGCCTTTCGCCATCGCGCAGCTGATGGCGATGATCATGCTGGCCAAGAATCTGCTCGAGGCCGATCTCAAGCAGCATACCGAGGCGGGTGGCGCGTACCTCTCCAACTGGCGGGCGGCAGGTATTGGCCTGATGTTCACCATTGGCCTGGCCGCACTGATGTTCGCGGTGCTGATGATTTTCGATATTTGAGTGTCAAGTTCCCGGATTTCATCCGGGTTACGCATACAAAAACGCCGGGCATTGCCCGGCGTTTTTGTGAGTGGCGCTGAAGGCTCAGGCCGCTTGCGACTCGGCCTGGCTCAGGGCGCGGTTCAGGGCGCTGAACAGGGCGCGGAAGCTGGCCGTGGTGAGGTTCTCGTCGATGCCGATGCCGTGCAGGGCACGACCGCCATTGACGCGCAGTTCGATGTAGGCAGCCGCCTTGGCGTTGGTGCCGGCACCGATGGCGTGCTCGCTGTAGTCCATGACTTCAACGGCGACCGGCAGCGCGGCAGCCAGCGCTTCCAGCGGGCCTTTACCGATGCCACGCCAATGGTGGTTCTCACTCCCTTCGATGACTTCCACATCCACCGCGCTGGTGCCGTTTTCTTCCTGCAGGCGATGGCCTTTCAGGGCGTAGGGGCTGCGCGCTTGCAGGTACTCGGTCTCGAGCAATTGGTAGATCTGTGCGGCAGTCATTTCCAGGCCGAGGCGGTCGGTTTCACGCTGCACCACCTGGCTGAACTCGATCTGCATGCGACGCGGCAGGCTGATGCCGTATTCCTGCTCGAGCAGGAAGGTGATGCCGCCTTTGCCGGACTGGCTGTTCACACGAATCACCGCCTCGTAGTCACGGCCGATGTCGGCCGGATCGATAGGCAGGTACGGCACTTCCCACAGGGCATCGTCCTTCTGCTGGGCGAAGCCCTTGCGGATGGCGTCCTGGTGCGAGCCGGAGAAGGCGGTGTGCACCAGGTCGCCGACGTACGGGTGGCGTGGGTGCACCGGAATCTGGTTGCAGTCCTCGACCACCTTGCGCACGGCGTCGATGTCGGAGAAGTCCAGTTCGGGGTTCACGCCCTGGGTGTAGAGGTTCAGCGCCAGGGTCACCAGGCAGACGTTGCCGGTGCGCTCGCCATTGCCGAAAAGGCAACCTTCGACGCGGTCGGCGCCGGCCATGACAGCCAGCTCCGAGGCCGCGACGCCGGTGCCACGGTCATTGTGGGTGTGTACGCTGATCAGCACGCTGTCGCGGCGGTCGACGTGACGACCGAACCACTCGATCTGGTCGGCGTAGTTGTTCGGTGTGGCGCACTCGATGGTGGCGGGCAGGTTGAGGATCAGCTTGTTCGCCGGGGTTGGCTGGAACACGCCGATCACCGCGTTGCACACCTCGACGGCGAAATCGATCTCGGTGCTGCTGAACACCTCCGGCGAATACTCGAAGCCCCACTGGGTTTCAGGCGCGGCATCGGCCAGGCGCTTGATGGTGGTGCCAGCAGCCACGGCGATGGCTTTGACGCCGGCCTTGTCCTGGTTGAAGACGATCTTGCGGAAGCTCGGTGCGCAGGCGTTGTAGTAGTGGACGATGGCCTTCTTGGCGCCTTTCAGCGACTCGAAGGTGCGCTCGATGAGGTCGTCACGGGCCTGGGTCAGCACCTGAATGGTCACGTCGTCCGGAATGTGGCCGCCTTCGATCAGCTCGCGGACGAAGTCGAAGTCGGTCTGCGAGGCGGACGGGAAGCCCACTTCGATTTCCTTCAAACCTACTGCCAGCAGACATTTGAAGAAGCGCATCTTCTTCTCGGCATCCATCGGCTCGATCAGCGACTGATTGCCGTCGCGCAGGTCGGTGGACAGCCAGATCGGCGCCTTGTCGATGATCTTGTCCGGCCAGGTGCGGTCCGGAATCTGGATCTGAGTAAACGGGCGGTACTTCTTCGACGGGTCTTTGAGCATGGTCATGAGAGGGTCCTGCGAAATGGAAATCGAACACGAGGCCGGGCGGCCATGAAACGGGGTTTCAGGCGGGGCTTCGCAGTCGCGGGCTGACCAGTCGCAGGCATGCGAGCTGGCGGACGAGAAAGATGTTTTTCATGTGGGCACCCTATCCATAGCAGGTGGATATGGCAATGCTTGCTTAAAAAACGCCGATTTATTGCTGGATAGCTTTTGTTGGCGGATTTTATTGCTTTGAAAGTGATGTTTTCGGCGAATCGTGTTTCCAGGGGGCGTGCACAGGCTCGCCCCCGTCCCTCGATGATCCGTCGTCAGTCGGCGTAGTCGTAGGCGCCGCCTTTTTCCAAAGCACGGCGATAGGCTGACCTGGCATGGATGCGTTGCAGGAAATCGCTCAGGCGCGGGTGGTTGTTGAGTACGCCACGGGCGGCAGCTGCTTCAAGCGGGAAACTGAGCTGAATATCGGCAGCGCTGAACGCATCGCCTGCGAACCAGTCGTGCTCGCTCAGTTGGCCCTCCAGGTAGTCGAAATGCAGCTTCAACTGCGGCGAGATGAACGCCTGACTGACCTTGTTCGCGATACCTCGGGCGATTGGCTTGATGAAGAACGGCATCGGCGAGCTGCGCAGCTTGTCGAACACCAGCTTGAGCAGCAGTGGCGGCATCGCCGAGCCTTCGGCGTAATGCAGCCAGTAGCGGCAGCGCAGGCGTTCCGCGCTGCCAGCGGCAGGCAGCAACCAATCGCCATAGCGCTCGGCCAGGTATTCGATGATGGCGCCGGATTCGGCAAGGGTCAGTTCGCCATCGGTGATCAACGGCGACTTGCCCAGAGGATGCACCTGGCGCAACTCGGCAGGGGCGAGCATGGTCTGCGGGTCGCGCTGGTAATGCTTGACCTGATAGTCGATACCTATCTCTTCGAGCATCCAAAGAATGCGTTGCGAGCGCGAGTTGTTCAGGTGATGCAGGGTGATCATGGCAAGCTCCGGCCGATTTGGGGCAGGGTTATGTAATACGTCGTTCTGGGACGCACCACTAGCGTTTTATTGCGCTGCCCTTGGCTGCTCGGCGATGGTGGGCCGCAATTCGCGCATGTCCGCACCGCTCGGGTGCTGGAACACGCGCAGGCCGAACTCGGGGAGGATCGCCAGCAGGTGGTCGAAGATGTCCGACTGGATGCCTTCGTAGGCATTCCAGGCGATGGTATTGGTGAAACAGTAGATTTCCAGCGGCAGGCCATCGGCAGTCGGGCTGAGCTGACGAACCAACAACGTCATGTTCTGGTGGATATTCGGGTTATGCCGCAGGTAGTGCTCGACGTAGGCGCGGAAGCTGCCGATGTTGGTGATACGGCGGGTGTTCACCGCCTCCTTGCCGTGTTCGGCCAGCCTGGTGTTCCAGTCCTGCAGCTCCTGATCCTTGCGGTCGAGGTATTCGTCGAGGAGCATGAAGCGGCGTAGCCGTGCGATTTCTTCGTCGCTGAGGAAGTGAACGCTGGTCTGATCCAGAAACAGCGCGCGCTTGATCCGACGTCCGCCGGATTCCTGCATGCCACGCCAGTTCTTGAACGGGTCTGTAATGAAGCGCTTGGTCGGGATGGTGGTGATGGTCTTGTCCCAGTTCTGCACCTTGACCGTGTGCAGGGCGATGTCGATCACATCGCCGTCGGCGTTGAGCTGCGGCATTTCCACCCAGTCGCCGACGCGTACGATGTCGCTGGAGGAGATCTGCACGCTGGCCACCAGCGATAGCAGAGTGTCCTGGAAGATCAACATCAGCACCGCAGCCATGGCCCCGAGACCGGACAGCAGAATCAGCGGAGAGCGGTCGATCAGGGCAGCCACCATCAGGATCGCGGCGATGGCGAAGATGGCAATCTTGATCACCTGCAGATAGCCCTTGATCGGCTTCAGGTGCGCATTCGGGCGGCGCTGGTAGAGGGTGTTGAGAATATCCAGCAGGGCGCCGATGGCCATGGCGATGGTCAGCACCACGAAGGCGCCACAGACGTTGCGTGTCACTTCCACCACAGCAGCGGGCATGCCGGGTACCAAGACCACGCCGCTGGACAGCACCAGTGCCGGCACGATGTTGGACAGGCGCTTGATGATACCGCTTTCCTTGATCTGGCCATGGCGGCCCAGGGCGGTCGCCCCGACCAGGCGGTAGATGGCGCGGACCAGAATACGTTTGACCACCCAGTTCGACAGCCAGGCGGCGACGATTAGGACGAGGGTCGCGGTGAGGGTGAGCAGTTCCGGCTGAGTGTTCAGCCAGTCCATCCAGGTAGTGAGCTCATTCGGCATTTCCGGCTCCGAAGCAGGCAGGAGGAAAGGCCGACGCTACACGGCCGGCCATCTGAGCCGCCGTACCCTAGCAAAAATGTGTCGTTAACCCAAACGGCAGGTGTTGCACGCTGCGTCGGTTCAGGGCTTGAACGCACCAATGAAGATCGCTGGATCAACCCGCGCATCGTTGAGGCTGACGTTCCAATGCAGATGCGGGCCGGTGGCGCGTCCGGTGGCGCCGACCTTACCCACATGGCCGCCTCGGGCGATTTCGTCGCCTAGCTTCACGTCGATCTCGGACAGGTGGCAGAACATGCTGATCAACCCCTGGCCGTGGTCGAGGAATACCGTTTTGCCATTGAAGAAATAATCGCCGATGAGGATCACCTTGCCGGCAGCCGGGGCCTTGATCGGCGTGCCGCGGTTGGCGGCGAAGTCCAGCCCCGAATGCGGGTTGCGCTCCTCGCCGTTGAAGAAGCGGCGCAGGCCGAACGGGCTGGACAGCGGGCCGTTGACCGGTTTGTCGAACATCAGGTTGCTCGGCTGGCGCGCGCTGAACTGCTGGTAGGCACGGGTCTGCTCGGCCAGCTCGCGCTCGATGCGTTTCAGGTTGGCGGCGTTGGGGGTGACCTGCTGCTGGTTCTTGATGGTGATGCGCTGCTCGGCGTAGTGCTTGGCGCCGACCTGGAACGTCAAGCGGCCACCGCCCTCGACCTCGACCTGTTGAGTCCCTGGCTTGACGCTGAGCGGGATGCCGACAACGGCGATCCAGCGTTGGCCATCTTCGTGAACGGTCAGCACCGGCTTACCCTGATAGCGCACTTTGGGTGCCTGCGCTGGGTTGCCCAGATCGACCACCGCCACACCGCCCGGCACCGGCTTGTTCAGCAGGCGAGTGATAAAACCCTCGGCGTGGGCGGGCAGGGTAAGGCACAGAGCCAGCAGGCCGGCGAACAATTGCGTGCGGGTAAGGCTGTACATCGGTTCTCAATCCAAGAGCGACAAGGTCGCCGGTTGTATGTGGTTGTCTTCGACGCGCACGTCCAGTTCGCCTTCGCTCAGGCGCGCCTTGAGGCGTTGGCCCGGGTGGGTTTGCGCGGCGCTGCGCACGGCATGACCGCGTTCGTCGAGGAGGATGCTGTAGCCACGACCGAGGGTAGCCAGGGGGCTGACGATCTGCAGTTGCGCGGCCAGTGCGCCCAGTTGCTGACGCTGGCTGCGTAGCTGGCCTTGCATCGCGCGTGGCAGGCGCGTGGCCAGGCCATCCAGGCGCTGGCGCAGCAGTGCCAGGTTGCGGCCTGGATGCTGGGCGGCGAGGCGCGCGTCGAGACGGGCCAGGCGTTCGCGCTGATTGGCCAGTTGCTGGTTGAAGGCACGGCGCAGGCGCATGTCCAGGTCATCCAGGCGCTGGGCTTGCTGGCGCAGGCGCTCGCCGGGGTGACGCAGGCGTCTGCTCACACCTTCCAGACGCAGACGTTCGCGGGCCAGACGGCCCTGCATATGCAGCACCAAGCGTCGTTGCAGATTGTGCAGGCGCTGCACCAGCTCACTGCTGTCCGGGGCCAGCAGTTCGGCGGCGGCCGACGGGGTTGGCGCGCGCACGTCAGCGACGAAGTCGGCGATGGAAACGTCCGTTTCGTGGCCCACGGCGCTGACGATGGGCGTAACGCACGCAGCCACGGCGCGGGCCACGGCTTCTTCGTTGAAGCACCAGAGGTCTTCCAGCGAGCCACCGCCGCGGGCCAGGATCAGCGCATCGAAACCCTGCGCATCGGCGCGTTGCAGGGCGCGCACGATCTGCGCGGTGGCTTCGCGGCCCTGCACGGCAGTGGGGATCAGGTTCAACTCCACCTGCGGCGCGCGGCGGCGAAACACGCTGATGATGTCGCGGATCACCGCGCCGGTCGGTGAGCTGCCGATGCCGATGCGCTTGGGGTGCGCGGGCAGGGCGATCTTGCGTTCGGTAGAGAACAGCCCTTCGGCGCCGAGCTTTTCCTTCAGCGCCTCGAAAGCTAAGCGCAGGGCGCCGTCACCGGCCGGCTCGACGGCGTCGAGAATCAGCTGGTAGTCGCCGCGCCCCTCGAACAGCGAGACCTTGCCGCGTACCTTCACCGCCAGTCCGTCGCGCAGCGCCTGGCGCACGCGCGCAGCGTTCTGTCGGAACAGCGCGCAACGCACCTGCGCCTGGCTGTCCTTCAGGGTGAAGTAGATGTGGCCGGAGGCCGGTCGGGCGAGGTTGGAGATTTCCCCCTCGACCCAGATGCCGGCGAACACGTCCTC
Organism: Pseudomonas sp. o96-267; assembly: GCF_003935465.1. Classification (NCBI taxonomy): domain Bacteria; kingdom Pseudomonadati; phylum Pseudomonadota; class Gammaproteobacteria; order Pseudomonadales; family Pseudomonadaceae; genus Pseudomonas; species Pseudomonas sp. o96-267. The sequence continues at coordinate 30,991 of NZ_RHQP01000022.1, read as the reverse complement.
CAGCAGCAGGCGGGCGCGATTGTTGAGCTGGCTGACGCTGAGCACCTCGCGGTCGAGGTTCAGGCGAGCAAAGGGATCATTGATCATGGGGCGGCATGATAAGCCGAGAGGCCCGCAGGTGCGACCTTCATCAGGGGTCCTGCAGCAGACGCTCGAGCAACCAGGCTGCGACCGGACCGAGCTCGCGCTGGCGCGGCCAGATGGCGTCCACTGTGACCCGCCGCGGCCAGCCGCTGCAGGGCAGTTCATGCAGGCCACCAAAGCCGTAGGCATCGACCAGTTGTCGTGGCAGTTCGGCCCAGCCGAAGCCCAGGCGCGCCATTTCCAGCAGCATCAGGTAGTCCGGCGCGGCCCAGCAACGTCCGCCGCTGCCGGGCAGGTCATCGGTATTGGCATCGTCATGGGCGACGCTGCTCAGGCGCAGCAAGCGCCAGCGCGACAAGTCGTCCTGGCGTACCTGGGCCAGTCTGCTCAGCGGATGATCCTTGGCCACGAACAGGCCGAACTCGCTGCTCATTTCCAGGCGGGCGTGGGCGATATGCGGCGGGTAGCTCGGTTGCGCGCCTAGCAGCCCCAATTGCGCACGGCCCTGGGTGACCAGGTCGAGCACATCGGCCTGTTCGGCGATCAGGCTCTCGAACTGCAAATCGGGGAAGCGCTGGTCCAGCTCCTGCAGGCGCACCTCGTACTGCTTTGGCTGGTATGCGTCGGACAACGCCAGGGTCAGGCGCGGTTCCTGGCCTCTGGCCAAACCGGCCGCGTGTCGCGCCAGGCGGTCGCTGGCACAGAGCACCTCTTCAGCGTGGGCCAGCAGGCTGGCCCCGGCTTCGGTCAGTTGCAATGTGCGTGGGCCGCGCTCGAATAGCGTCACGCCCAGGTCGATTTCCAGGCGTGCAACGGCCTCGCTGATAGTCGACTGGCTCTTGCCCAGGCGGCGCGCCGCAGCGCTGAGCGAGCCGCAGTTGGCGGCCTGAGCGAAGGCTTGCAGCGATTCAGGGGAAATATTCATATCGGTTTTGCCGATGGCAGCTGCCTTTGGGTTGGCTGATATTCCGATGATCATAGCGCTCGTCGTCACTTATCACGAGGTTCGCTTCATGACTCAGCCCCTGCCGCGCTCCCTGCGTGAGCGCATCGGTCACGCCCTGGCCTTCGAAGGTATTGCCGTGCTTATCTGCGCGCCGGCCATGGCCTGGTTCATGGATAAACCGCTGCTGCACCTGGGTGTGCTGACTCTGATGTTCTCCACTGTGGCGATGTTGTGGAATATGCTGTTCAACTACCTCTTCGACCGCGCACAGAATCGACTGGGCTTCGAGCGCGGTTTTCGAGCGCGGGTCAGCCATGCGCTGCTGTTCGAGGTGGGCTTGATCATCGTGCTGGTGCCGCTGGCCGCCTGGTGGCTGTCGATCGGTCTGCTCGAGGCGCTGCTCCTGGACATCGTGCTGATCCTGTTCTTCCTGCCGTACACCATGGCGTTCAACTGGATCTACGACGTGTTGCGTGCTCGCTGGGTGGCCCGTCGTGAAGCGCAGCAGGCTGCTGTGATCTGTCGCGGGGCTTGATTTGCCGGCGGTAGCGCCTAAGCTGCCGCCCTTTCCTTGCCAGCCGTTCGAACACCATGACCGCGCAACTGATCCTCGTCCCGCAGATATCCACGCTTCCCGCTCACGAGCAAAAGGCCCAGGCCATGCTGCGCTGGCTGGTCAAACGGGAAATCGTCGAGGCATTGCCTACCACCTGCGGCCAGGGTGGCAACGGTATGGCCTACGCCATCGGACCAGGCGCGCGGCGTATCGCCCAGCGTCCCGATTTGCTGCCTTATGGCCAGGCGCATAATGGTCTGGAGATCATTACCCACCGCTGCATCTATGTACCGACGCGCAGCTTTCTCGAAGAGGCGGGCTGCGCCGAATGCCGCAAGGAAGTGGGCGTGCCGCTGTTCGACAGCCTGGAGGTGTGGTGGCCAGGGGAGACCGACAACTTCACCTGCCCGGAATGCGGGCATGAAGATGACATCAACGGTTTCCTGTTCCTGCAGCCGTGCGGCTTTTCCAACCTGGGCTTCATCTTCAACGGCTGGGCTGAAGCCGGCCTGCGCCCGGCGTTCGTCGAAGAATTCGGCGAACGCCTGGGCTTTGCGGTGAGCCAGGTGCGAGTGGACGATCCGGCTTGAGCGGTTTTCAGCCGATTGTGGGAGGGGCTTTAGCCGCGATGTTCTCGAATCCCTTCGCGGCTGAAGCCGCTCCTACAAAGGCTTTTTAGAACTCGACACTGGCCGACAGGCGCAGCTCGCGCGGTTCGCCCACGGCAACGCGTAGATTGCCGCCGCTGGAGGGGTAGTAGCGCTCGTTGAACAGGTTACGTACGTTCAGTTGCAGGCGCGTCTTCTCTCCAAGCAATTGGCTGTCCCAAGTGACGAAGGCATCGGCCACGGTGTAGCTATCCAGCCAGAATGTGTTGGCGTTGTCGCCAGCACGCTCGCCGACGTAGCGGGCGCCACCACCCAGCTTCCACTGACCCAGCTCCTGAGGTAGATGCAGGTGATGGACGAGGTAGAGACTGCCGACATTGCGTGCGGCGTTGACCAGCTCGTTGCCTTCGTTGCTCGGGTCATCGAGGATTTCCGTATCGGTGTAGGCGTAGCTGCCGAGCAGCTCCCAGCGCTCGCTGAGGCGGCCGGTGATATCCAGTTCCACGCCGCGAGAACCGACCTTGCCTGCTGCTTCCGATACGGAGTTGTTGGTGACCACGACGTTTTCCTTCTCGATATCGAACAGCGCCAGGCTGGCGCCGATGCCTTGAGGCAGATCGAGTTTCACCCCCAGCTCGTAGCTGCGGCCTTCTTCGGGATCGAATGCTTGGCCAGTATTGGTATCCGAGGCATTGGGCACGAAGGAGCGGCTGTAGTTGCCATAGAACGCCATCTGGTCGTTCAGCTGGAATACCAGGCCACCGAAGGGTAGGAAGGTGGTATCGGTACGGTCGGTGGTGCGGGTATAGGTAGCGCCGCGGCCTTGTTCCACGAGTTGCTCGAAACGCTGGTAGCGACCACCTAGCACCACGATCCACTGGTCGTTCAGGTGCCAGTTGTCCTTCGCGTAGATCGAACGTGAGTGCAGCTCGTCGCTGCGATCACTTTGCGCCGGGTTAAGTAACGAAGGCGCCGCGAGATTGCCGTATATCGGGTTGTAGATGTTGAAGCCACCCACCGCTGGGCCGCGCCAGGTATCGCCACGGAAATTGTCGACGCGCTCTGTGTCGGCGCCTATCAGCAGATCATGCCGCTGGCTAAACAGGTTGGCGTTGCCGATCCAGTCCCAGGCCAGGTACTGGGTCTGGTTGTCATGCTCGCTACCGTCAGAGCGGCGGCTGAGCGCGCCTGTAGTGGCATTCAGCGCGTTGGGGCGAGCTTCGGCATAGTCGTAGCGCTCGTTGTTCCAGCCATAAGTGACGCGGGTTGACCAGTCGTCGCTCAGCTGATATTCGGCGGTGGCGGTGAGCAGTTCGTCGATGCCCTCGGCCTTCGACCAGCTTTCACCGAAGCGGTCGTTGTATGACACCTTGGCCGGCTTGCCGTTGATGATCACCGTGCCACGATCCACCGGAGTGCTGTATTCCTTGTATTCGTAGGCGATGTTCAGGCGCAGGCGTTCGCCTTCCCAGCTAAGTGAGGGGGCGATCAAACTGTGTTCTTCCTCGCCGAAATTGCGCCAGTAGTCTTCGTGCTGGCGCTCGGCAACAAGACGGAAGGCCAGGCCGCTGTCGGCAATGGGGCCGGTAACGTCGACTGTCAGGCTGCCACCGCCGAAGCTGGAGCTGTCTGCGTTCAGTCGCGTATTCCACTGATACTGTGGTTTCTTGCTGATGACGTTGATCAGGCCGCCCGGCTCCAGCGCGCCATATAGCAGCGAGGCCGGCCCTTTGAGCACTTCCACGCGCTCGGTGGTGGCGCTGAAATTGCGCGACAGGCTGGATCGAATGCCGTCGCGCAGGATGGAGCCATCGGCGTTACCACCAAAACCGCGTTTGACGAAGCCATCCTGCGTGCCAGCCAGGGTGTTGCTCTGGGTCATGCCACTGACAAACTTCATCGCATCATCCAGCGATCTGACCTGAAAGTCCTCGATGGTCTGTGGCGTTACCACCTGTACCGACTGGGCTTCATCCTTGAGTGCCACTGAAGATTTGCTCGCCGTACTGGCGCGCTTGGCCTGGTAGCCATTCTCGTCAGCCACGGGCGCCGCGATGACTTCCTGGCTGGGCAGCTCCAGCTCCTGGGCCAGCAGGTGGCCGGCTGGAAGCAGGCAAAAAGTGAGAAGGGCGGCGCCTTGGCCACTCAAGGAAAAGCGGTTGAATTTCATTTGGCACTCAAGTGCAAGGGTTTTTGAGAATCATTATTTTATGTGTTTCGAGGTATGGCTGCCTAGAGACACACTTTGCATTGAGTGAAATGAGCTCGCTGGGTATAATGCCGCGCTTCTTATTTTCCCGCTCGGGAGCCCTCCATGCTGCGCATCAGCCAAGAAGCACTCACTTTCGACGACGTCCTGCTCATCCCCGGTTATTCCGAGGTGCTGCCCAAGGACGTCAGCCTGAAGACCCGCCTGACCCGCGGCATCGAACTGAACATCCCGCTGCTGTCCGCTGCCATGGACACCGTCACCGAAGCGCGCCTGGCCATCGCCATGGCCCAGGAAGGCGGCATCGGCATCATCCACAAGAACATGACCATCGAGCAGCAGGCTGCCGAAGTGCGCAAGGTCAAGAAGTTCGAGGCTGGCGTGGTCAAGGACCCGATCACCATCGAGGCTGATGCCACCGTGCGTGACCTCTTCGAGCTGACCCGCCTGCACAACATCTCCGGTGTTCCTGTGCTGTCCAACGGCGATCTGGTGGGCATCGTCACCTCCCGTGACGTACGTTTCGAGAATCGTCTGGACGCTAAAGTGCGTGAAGTGATGACGCCGAAAGAGCGTCTGGTCACGGTCAAGGAAGGCGCCGCCAAGGAAACCGTGCGTGAGCTGTTGCACAAGCACCGCATCGAGAAGGTGCTGATCGTCGACGACGCCTTCACCCTCAAGGGCATGATGACCGTCAAGGACATCGAGAAGGCCAAGGCCTACCCGCTGGCGAGCAAGGACGATCAAGGTCGTCTGCGCGTTGGCGCTGCTGTCGGCACCGGCGCCGACACCGGTGACCGTGTGGCTGCTCTGGTCAATGCCGGCGTCGATGTGATCATCGTCGATACCGCGCACGGCCACTCCAAAGGCGTGATCGATCGCGTACGCTGGGTCAAGGAGAACTTCCCGGAAGTCCAGGTGATCGGTGGCAACATCGCCACGGGCGCCGCCGCCAAGGCGCTGGTCGAAGCTGGCGCTGATGGCGTCAAGGTCGGTATCGGCCCGGGCTCGATCTGCACCACGCGTATCGTTGCAGGCGTCGGTGTGCCGCAGATCAGCGCCGTGGCCAACGTTGCCGCCGCGCTGGCTGGCACCGGCGTGCCGCTGATCGCTGATGGCGGTATCCGCTTCTCCGGCGACCTGTCCAAGGCCATCGTCGCTGGCGCTTCCGCCGTGATGATCGGCTCCATGCTGGCCGGTACCGAAGAAGCCCCGGGCGAAGTCGAACTGTTCCAGGGCCGTTCCTACAAGGCTTACCGTGGTATGGGTTCGCTGGGCGCCATGGCGCAGGCGCAAGGGTCGAGCGACCGCTACTTCCAGGACTCCTCGGCCGGCGCCGAGAAGCTGGTGCCGGAAGGTATCGAAGGCCGCGTTCCCTACAAGGGCGCGATGAGTGCCATCGTTCACCAGCTGATGGGCGGCCTGCGTGCCTCCATGGGCTACACCGGTTGCGCGACCGTCGAGGAAATGCGCACCAAGCCCGAGTTCGTGCGCATCACCGGCGCCGGCATGGCTGAGTCGCACGTCCATGACGTGCAGATCACCAAAGAGGCGCCCAACTACCGGGTTGGCTAAAAAATCGATTTGACGCTGCTGCGCTTGCGCATGCGGCGTTGGAGAAAAACTCGAGATGCTCATTTGCTTCAGCAAACTCCGCTCTCTCATTTCTCTCCGCCTTGCCTGCTCGTCGCTCACGACGCGGCAAATCGATTTTTGCAATGTATGAATAACGGGGCTGTTCGATCAGCCCCGTGTCATTTGTGAACACCTACGAGAGACGGCCATGGCCCACGACATTCACGCCCACCGCATCCTCATTCTGGACTTCGGTTCCCAGTACACCCAGTTGATCGCCCGCCGCGTTCGCGAGATCGGCGTCTATTGCGAACTGCACCCCTGGGACATGAGCGACGAGGACATCCGTGCCTTCGCCCCGCGCGGCATCATCCTCGCCGGCGGCCCGGAGTCGGTGCACGAAGCCAATAGCCCGCGCGCGCCGAAAGCGGTGTTCGACCTGAATGTGCCGGTGCTGGGCATCTGCTACGGCATGCAGACCATGGCCGAGCAGCTCGGCGGCAAGGTGGAAGGTTCCGACCTGCGTGAATTCGGTTACGCCCGTGTCGACGTGGTCGGCAAGAGCCAGCTGCTGGCCGGCATCGAAGACCATGTCGACGCTGACGGTGTGCTGGGTCTCGACGTGTGGATGAGCCACGGCGACAAGGTCACCCGCCTGCCGGAAGGTTTCCATATCCTCGCCAGCACCCCGAGCTGCCCGATCGCCGCCATGTGCGACGACACTCGCCACTACTATGGCGTGCAGTTCCACCCGGAAGTGACCCATACCAAACAGGGCGGTCGCATCCTCTCGCGCTTCGTGCTGGAAATCAGCGGCTGTGAAGCCCTGTGGACCCCGGCCAATATCGTCGAAGACGCCATCGCTGCCGTGCGTTCCCAGGTTGGCGATGCCAGCGTGCTGCTTGGCCTGTCTGGCGGCGTGGATTCCTCGGTGGTCGCGGCGCTGCTGCACAAGGCCATCGGCGATCAGCTGACCTGCGTGTTCGTCGACAACGGTCTGCTGCGCCTGCACGAAGGTGATCAGGTCATGGCCATGTTCGCCGAGAACATGGGCGTGAAGGTCATCCGCGCCAACGCCGAAGAGCAGTTCCTCGGCAACCTGGCCGGCGAAGCCGACCCGGAGAAGAAGCGCAAGATCATCGGTCGCACCTTCATCGATGTGTTCGATGCCCAGGCCAGCCAGCTGGACAACATCCAGTTCCTCGCTCAGGGCACCATCTACCCGGACGTGATCGAGTCTGCTGGCGCCAAGAGCGGCAAGGCCCACGTGATCAAGTCGCACCATAACGTGGGCGGCCTGCCGGAGGAGATGAACCTCAAGCTGGTCGAGCCACTGCGCGAACTGTTCAAGGACGAAGTGCGCAAGATCGGCCTGGAGCTGGGCCTGCCCTACGACATGGTCTACCGCCACCCATTCCCGGGCCCGGGCCGGGGTGTGCGCATCCTCGGTGAAGTTAAGAAGGAATACGCCGATCTGCTGCGCCGCGCCGACCACATCTTTATCGAAGAACTGCGCAAGGCCGACTGGTACCACAAGACCAGCCAGGCATTTGTTGTATTCCAGCCGGTGAAATCGGTTGGCGTCGTTGGTGACGGCCGTCGCTACGCCTGGGTCGTCGCCCTGCGCGCCGTGGAAACCGTCGACTTCATGACCGCTCGCTGGGCGCACCTGCCTTACGAGCTGCTGGAGACTGTCAGCGGCCGCATCATCAACGAAATCGAAGGCATCTCCCGCGTCACCTACGACGTGTCGAGCAAGCCGCCAGCGACGATTGAGTGGGAGTGATCCCGCAGCGCTGCATGAAAAGACCGGCTTAGGCCGGTTTTTTCATGCCTGCAGGTTGGAGCTGCGGCAACCCGACTCTGCTAGTGGGGTCGTGTTCCATTCGTTGAAAATGAGAAGATACCGCAATTGAGTATGCGCGCAGATTGCCGAGGTTGAAGATGTCGTTTACCCGCAGACAAGTGCTTGCCGGCCTGGCTGGCCTGGGTGTGGCCGGCCTGGGCGCAGGTGGTGTGCGTTATTGGCTGGGGCGCCCAGAGAACGTGGCGAGTCATGACTACGAGCTGATCGCTGCGCCGCTTGATCTTGAGCTGGTGCCGGGGCACAAGACGCCGGCCTGGGGCTATGGCGGTCAGGCCCCGGGGTTGGAGTTGCGTTGCCGCCAGGGCGAGCGTTTGCGGGTGCGCTTCATCAACAAGCTCGATGTGCAGAGCACTATCCACTGGCATGGCATTCGTCTGCCGCTGGAGATGGACGGCGTGCCCTACGTTTCTCAGGCACCGGTGTTGCCGGGTGAATACTTCGACTATGACTTCATCTGCCACGACGCTGGCAGCTTCTGGTACCACCCGCACACCGCCAGTGCCGAGCAGCTCGGACGCGGCCTTGTCGGCCCGCTGATCGTCGATGAGCGCGAGCCGACGGGGTTCCGTCATGAACGTACGCTGAGCCTGAAGACCTGGCACATCGACGAGCAGGGCGCTTTCACCGAGTTTCTGGTGCCGCGCCAGGCCGCGCGCGAGGGCACGCGTGGGCGCCTGACCACTATCAACGGCGAGCCCACCCCGACACTGGAGTTGCCGGCGGGGCAGGTGGTGCGCCTGCGTCTGATCAACGTCGACAGCACCATCACCTATCGGCTTAATCTGCCGGGCGGCGAGGCGCGCATCTATGCGCTGGACGGCAACCCGGTGCAGCCGCGCCCGTTGGGCAAGGAATACTGGCTCGGCCCCGGCATGCGCCTTGACCTGGCGCTCAAGGTTCCGGCTGCTGGAGAGGCGTTATCCCTGCGTAACGGGCCGCTGCGCCTGGCGACCGTGAAGGGCATCGCCAGCTCCGAGGCTGCCGGAGATTGGCCGCCGCCACTGCCGGCCAACCCGATTGCCGAGCCGGATTTGGCGCGTGCCGAGACGCTGCGTTTCAACTTCGAGTGGGCGGCCATGCTGTCGGGGAATGTCGAGCGGGGCGGCAGCTACAAGTACTGGCAGATCAACGGCCAGGCCTGGGACATCAACGACAAGACCTGTGCGGACCGTCCGATCGCCACGCTGAAGAAGGACGGCCACTACGTTTTCGTACTGCGCAACATGGCTCAGTATCAGCACCCGATCCACCTGCACGGCATGACTTTCAAGGTGCTGGGCTCGGATCGACGCCAGATCATTCCGTATTTCACCGACACCTACCTACTGGGCAAGAACGAGACGGCGCGCATCGCCTTCGTCGCCGATAATCCCGGAGTGTGGATGTTCCACTGCCACGTCATCGACCATATGGAAACGGGGCTGATGGCGGCTATCGAAGTGGTGTAGGGTAGGCGCCGTTATTCGCCGGCGTCCTACGGATTGTTGCAATGAAAAGACCGCAGATCATCGACCGCTCGCGTGACGAGCACTTCATGCGCCTGGCGCTGGCGCAGGCGTGCCTGGGCGCGGAGCAAGGCGAGGTGCCGGTCGGCGCTGTGCTGGTGCAGGGCGGCGAAGTGGTGGGGCAGGGCTTCAATTGCCCGATCCTGCGTCACGACCCCAGTGCCCACGCCGAGATGGTGGCGATTCGCGCGGCAGCGGAAAGCGTGCAGAACTACCGGCTGCCAGGCAGCACCCTGTATGTCACGCTGGAGCCCTGCAGTATGTGCGCCGGCCTGATCGTGCATGCGCGCATCGCTCGGGTGGTGTTCGCCGCCAGCGAGCCGCGTGCTGGGGTAGCGATCAGCCAGGGGCAGTTCTTCGACCAGGGCTTTCTCAATCACCGCGTGTTGGTGGAGGGCGGGCTGTTGGCCGAGGAGAGCGGGGCGCTGCTGAAAGATTTCTTCAAGGCTCGGCGAGGCTGAGCTTTCTTACAGGGAATAGGCATGAACAAACGGATCTTGAGTCTGCTGGTGCTCCTGGCTGCGCCAGCGTTCGCGGAGCAGCCCGAGGTGTATCTGGTCGCTAGCGTGCAGTTGGGTGGCTCCAACCTGGCGCAAAGTATTTTCCTGCACGAGCCGCAGATCACCACGCTTGAAGAGTGTCAGGAGGCCGTACGCGTCGGCCAGCGTGATCGCGACTGGCAGCGCTATCACCACATCTTCATGCGTGATCGCTTTCAGGGTTTTACCGGCCACCAGGACTACCGCTGCGTGTTCAGCGCTCAGCAGTTCAGCGCCTGGAACGATCGCGCACGTTACAACCATCCCTACCTGATCAGCATCGATGCGCAGGCCAATCTGCAGGTTGAGCGGATATCGAGTCAGGCGCAGTGCGCCACGCGCCTCAAAGGCTTGCCACCGGCCAGGCAGGTAATCAGCCGCTGTGCGGTGGGCAATCAGGAGTTGCTCTGAGTGTTCAGAGCGGCGGGGTTTCTTCTTCGGGTTTGCGCTTGTCGATACCGGGCAGGTGGGTGCCGCTCTCGGCCACCTGCGAGCCTTCCAGCTGCGGCTGGGTGACCCAGGTAAGAATGTCGTAGTAGCGGCGGATGTTACGCACGAAATGCACCGGCTCACCGCCACGGGCATAGCCGTAACGGGTTTTGCTGTACCACTGTTTCTGCGCCAGGCGCGGCAGGATCTTCTGCACATCGGCCCACTTGTTCGGGTCCAGCCCCTCGGCTTCGGTCAGCTTGCGTGCATCTTCCAGGTGACCGCCACCAACGTTGTAGGCGGCCAGGGCGAACCAGGTGCGATCCGGCTCGACGATGCCTTCCGGCAGTTGTTGGTGAACCTGAATGAAATAGCGGGCACCGCCGTCGATGCTCTGTTTAGGGTCGAGGCGGTTGGACACGCCGACCGACTGGGCAGTGCGCTGAGTGAGCATCATCAGGCCGCGTACGCCGGTCTTGGACGTGGCGTTGGGCTGCCACAGCGACTCCTGGTAGCCCATGGCCGCCAGCAGGCGCCAGTCGATCTGATGGCCGTGTGCGGCCTGGCGGAACATTTTCTCGTAGCGTGGCAGGCGTTTCTGCAGGTGCTGGGCGAAGGTGTAGGCCCCGACATAGCCGAGCACGTCGACATGGCCGTAGTAACGTTCCTTCAGGCGCTGCAGGGTACCGTTGGCTTCGGCGCGCTTGAGGAAGGCGTCGATCTCCAGCAGCAGGCTGTCATCGTCGCCGGCAGCCACTGCCCAGCGCATGGTGTTGGTGTCGCCGAGGTCGAAGGCGACGCGCACGTTGGGGAAGTACACCTGGTTCATCGCCAGTTCGTTGGAGTCCACCAGGGTCAGGTCGATCTGGCCCTCGTCGACCATACGCAGCAGGTCGACCACCTCCACTGCGTCGGATACCTCGAACTCCAGCTCCGGCTGTTCCAGCTTGAGGGCCGCCAGCTGTTCGGCGTGACTGCTGCCGGCCAGCACCAGAATGCGTTTGCCGACCAGGTCTTCGGGCTTGGTCGGGCGACTCTCGCCCTGGCGATAGATGACCTGCGGCGTGACTTCCAGATAAGGGATGGAGAAGCGTGCCTGACGCTGGCGCTGCGGTGTGTCCACCAGGCCGGCGGCAGCCATGACCGGGCCGTTGGCGCGGTCCAGGCTGGCGAACAGGCTGTCGAGGTTGTCGGCGGTTTCGATCTTCAGTTCGAGGCCGAGGTCGGTGGCGAAGCGCTTGGCCAGCTCATATTCGAAACCGGTGGCGCCGTTGCGATCCTGGAAGTAGGTAGCGGGGCTGTTACGAGTGACCACGCGCAGCTCACCCTCCGCCTTTGCCTGCTCAAGTACGCTGGGCTTGGGTTCTTCGCCGCAGCCAGCAAGCATCAGGAGGGTTCCAATCGCCAACAGCCCTTTGGCGCAACGCATGCGTATCGCAGGTCGTGCAAACATCGGCGCAGTATACGCAAAGCGCAGGCGGCGCCATATATCGACAGCGCTTCGCTTCTCTGCTAATGCACGTTCGTCCTTTAAGCGCCTGGCTACAGGTGCCGCAGGCCAACGCTTTAGGGTAGAATGCCCGGCCTCCAGCACACCCCTTCCCAGAGGCTGTTCCGACGATGTTGATTCTGCGCGGCGCTCCCGCCCTTTCCGCTTTCCGCCATGGCAAATTGCTTGAGCAACTGACCAGCAAGGTGCCGGCCGTGACCGGGCTGTACGCCGAGTTCGCGCATTTCGCCGACGTCACCGGCGTGCTCAACGCCGATGAGGAACAAGTGCTGGCCCGGCTGCTCAAGTACGGCCCGAGCGTGCCGGTGCAGGAGCCCAGCGGCAAACTGTTCCTGACCATTCCGCGTTTCGGCACCATTTCGCCCTGGTCGAGCAAGGCCAGCGATATCGCCCGTAACTGCGGCCTGGCCAAGGTCCAGCGTCTGGAGCGTGGTATCGCCTATTACGTCAGCGGCGAGCTGAGCGAGGCCGACAGTGCTGCTGTCGCCGCGCTGTTGCACGACCGCATGACCCAGCTGGTGCTGGGTGCGCTGGAAGACGCCAGCGCGCTGTTCAGTCATGCCCAGCCCAAGCCGCTGACCGCCGTGGACGTACTCGGCGGTGGCCGCGCCGCGCTGGAGCAGGCCAACCAGGATCTGGGCCTGGCCCTGGCCGAGGACGAAATCGACTATCTGGTGAAGAGCTTCAATGACCTGGGGCGCAACCCGCACGACATCGAACTGATGATGTTCGCTCAGGCCAACTCCGAGCACTGCCGCCACAAGATTTTCAATGCCAGCTGGGACATCGACGGCGAGAGCCAGGACAAGTCGCTGTTCGGCATGATCAAGAACACCTACCAGATGCACAACGAAGGCGTACTGTCCGCCTACAAGGACAACGCCTCGGTCATCGTCGGCCACACCGCCGGGCGTTTCTTCCCCAATCCTGAGACCCGCCAGTACGGTGCGGTGCAGGAGCCGGTGCACATTCTGATGAAGGTGGAGACGCACAACCACCCGACCGCTATCGCCCCGTTCCCCGGCGCCTCTACCGGCTCCGGTGGCGAGATTCGTGACGAAGGCGCGACCGGCCGTGGCGCCAAGCCCAAGGCCGGCCTGACCGGTTTCTCGGTCTCCAACCTGAACATCCCCGATTTCCTTCAGCCTTGGGAAAAGCCCTACGGCAAGCCCGAGCGCATCGTCAGCGCGCTGGACATGATGATCGAAGGCCCGCTGGGCGGCGCCGCGTTCAACAACGAGTTCGGTCGCCCGGCGCTCAACGGCTACTTCCGCACCTTCGAGCAGGCGGTCAGCAGCCCGCGCGGTGAGGAAGTGCGTGGCTACCACAAGCCGATCATGCTCGCTGGCGGTCTCGGCAACATCCGCGAGAACCACGTACAGAAGGGCGAGATTTCCGTCGGCGCCAAGCTGATCGTGCTCGGCGGCCCGGCCATGCTCATCGGCCTGGGCGGCGGCGCTGCCTCGTCGATGGCCACCGGCGCCAGTTCGGCCGACCTGGACTTCGCCTCGGTACAGCGTGAGAACCCGGAAATGGAGCGCCGCTGCCAGGAGGTCATCGACCGCTGCTGGCAGCTGGGCGAGGCCAACCCGATCAAGTTCATCCACGACGTTGGCGCTGGCGGTATCTCCAACGCCCTGCCGGAGCTGATCAACGACGGTGGTCGCGGTGGTCGCTTCGAGCTGCGCAACGTGCCTAACGACGAGCCGGGCATGGCCCCGCACGAAATCTGGTGCAACGAGTCGCAAGAGCGTTACGTGCTGAGCGTGGACGCTGCCGACTTCGAGCGTTTCAAGGCCATCTGCGAGCGTGAGCGCTGCCCGTTCGCTGTAGTCGGCGAGGCCACTGCAGAGCCGCACCTGACCGTTACCGACAGCCACTTCAGCAACACCCCGGTGGACATGCCGCTGGAAGTGCTGCTGGGCAAGCCGCCGCGCATGCACCGTAGCGTCAGCCGCGAAGCCGAGCAGGGCGATGACTTCAGCGCTGCCAGCGTGAATATCGAAGAAGCGCTGGGTCGCGTGCTGCATCACCCGGCCGTGGCCAGCAAGAGCTTTTTGATCACCATCGGCGACCGCACCATTACCGGTCTGGTGGCGCGTGATCAGATGGTCGGTCCGTGGCAGGTACCGGTGGCCGATTGCGCCGTGACCGCCACCAGCTTCGACGTCTACACCGGCGAAGCCATGGCCATGGGTGAGCGCACGCCGCTGGCGCTGCTCGACGCGCCGGCCTCCGGGCGTATGGCGGTAGGCGAGACCGTTACCAACCTGGCGGCGGCACGCATCGAGAAAATGTCCGACATCAAACTGTCGGCCAACTGGATGGCCGCTGCCGGCCACCCCGGCGAAGATGCCCGTCTGTACGACACCGTCAAGGCAGTCGGCATGGAGCTGTGCCCGGCACTGGGCATCACCATTCCGGTGGGCAAGGACTCCATGTCCATGAAAACCCGCTGGCAGGATGAAGGCGTCGACAAGAGCGTGACTTCGCCGCTGTCGCTGGTGATCACCGGTTTCGCTCCGGTACAAGACATCCGCCAGACCCTGACTCCGCAACTGCGCATGGACAAGGGCGAAACCGACCTGATCCTGATCGACCTCGGTCGTGGCCAGAACCGCATGGGCGCCTCGATCCTGGCACAGGTCTATTCGCAGATCGGCCAGCAAGTGCCGGACCTCGACGACGCCGAAGACCTCAAGGCCTTCTTCGCCGTGATCCAGGGCCTGAACGCCGACGGTCACCTGCTGGCGTACCACGACCGCTCCGACGGCGGTCTGCTGACCACCGTGCTGGAAATGGCCTTCGCCGGTCATTGCGGTCTGTCGCTGAATCTCGATGCATTGGCTGATGACAGCTCCGAGCTGCCGGCCGTGCTGTTCAACGAAGAGCTGGGGGCGGTGATCCAGGTGCGCCAAGACGCCACGCCAGAAGTGCTGGCGCAGTTCAGCGCTGCCGGTCTGGACGATTGCGTGGCCGTGATCGGTCAGGCCGTGAACAACAGCGACGTCAGCATCAGCTTCAATGGCGAGCCGGTGTTCGCTGGTGATCGTCGTCTGCTGCAGCGTCAGTGGGCCGAGACCAGCTATCGCATCCAGCGTCTGCGCGACAACGCCCAGGGCGCCGATCAGGAATTCGACCTGCTGCTGGAAGAAGACAACCCCGGCCTGTCGGTCAAGCTCGGCTTCGACGTCAACCAGGACATTGCCGCGCCCTACATCAAGAAGGGCGTGCGTCCGCAGGTCGCGATCCTGCGCGAGCAGGGCGTCAACGGCCAGGTGGAAATGGCCGCCGCGTTCGACCGCGCCGGCTTCTCCGCTATCGACGTGCACATGAGCGATATCCTCGCCGGCCGCGTCAGCCTTGAAGAGTTCAAAGGTCTGGTGGCCTGCGGCGGTTTCTCCTACGGCGACGTACTCGGCGCTGGTGAGGGCTGGGCCAAGTCGGTGCTGTTCAACGCGCGTGCTCGCGATGCTTTCCAAGGCTTCTTCGAGCGTCGCGACAGCTTCACCCTTGGTGTGTGCAACGGCTGCCAGATGATGAGCAACCTGCACGAGCTGATCCCGGGTACCGAGTTCTGGCCGCACTTCGTGCGCAACCGCTCCGAGCAGTTCGAAGCGCGCGTGGCCATGGTGCAGATTCAGGAGTCGGCGGCGATCTTCCTGCAGGGCATGGCAGGTTCGCGCATGCCGATCGCCATCGCCCACGGCGAGGGTCATGCCGAGTTCGAAAGCGAGGAGGCGCTGCTGGAAGCTGATCTGTCCGGCACCGTGGCTCTGCGCTTCGTCGACAACCACGGCAAGGTCACCGAGACCTACCCGGCCAACCCCAACGGTTCGCCGCGTGGCATCACCGGCCTGACCAGCCGCGACGGCCGTGTGACCATCATGATGCCGCACCCGGAGCGGGTTTTCCGAGCCGTGCAGAACTCCTGGCGCCCGGACGAGTGGCAGGAAGACGCCGGCTGGATGCGCATGTTCCGTAACGCCCGAGTGTGGGTGGACTAAAAGCGGCCGCGTCGCGGCCTTCTGCTGACCCTCTCCCGCTCGCGGGAGAGGGGAGCAGGGCCCGGTAGCCCGGATGCTATCCGGGAAACCGTTGCCAAACCCTCTGCTCGGATTCCATCCGAACCTCACAGGCCCAACCATGGCCGATGATCCTCTGCCCATCCTTCCCGAAGTCCGCCTGGTCAAACCCGGCGAAACTCATCATCTATGCCGCTGCGGGCATTCGCCCGAGATGCCTGACTGCCCACCCGACTGCGCCCAATCCCTGATTCTGCAACCCGAGCGCGAACAGCGCCTGCTGTTGTGCCGCTGTAGCCGATCCGCAAACCTGCCCTACTGCGATGGTAGCCACAGCCCTCCGGCCAGCGGTCTGGCCGACAGATGGCGGCGCTTTTTCGGCGCTCGTTGAGAACGCCATGCCCGCCGCCTGAGTCGAAAGCAGCGAATCGTTTTAATGCTGCGTGTGGATTTGTGCGGGCGATCTCAAGACAACTCCATGGCGAAATGACATCATATTGGCGTCATGGCTTGTCTGTTGTTCGGTTGCCCATCTGCGGAGAACTTGATGTACAAACTGTGTTTCTACGTGCCGGAAACCCATCTGGAACCGGTAAAAAAGGCGGTGTTCGCAGCCGGCGGCGGGCGCATTGGTCTTTACGACAGCTGCTGCTGGCAGGTGCTGGGCCAAGGTCAGTTCCGCGCCCTGGACGGCAGCCAGCCGTTCATCGGTCAGGTCGGCAGCGTCGAGCAGGTTGCCGAGTGGAAAGTGGAAATGGTCGTTGCCGACGAGCTGATCCACGACGCCGTCAAGGCGTTGAAGAAGACCCATCCCTACGAAACGCCGGCCTTCGACGTCTGGCGCTTGTCCGACCTGCAGTTTTGAGTCGATATGAAAAAGGCGCCGATGGCGCCTTTTTCAATGCAGTGGCTCAAGGCCTGATTTCGATCAGCGTACCGTCCTTGACCAGGCTCCAGACCTCGCGCATGTCGTCGTTCTTCATGGCAATGCAGCCCTCGGTCCAGTCGAGGGTGTGGAAGAACCACTCCGGGTATTCCTCATCCAGCGGCGTGCCGTGGATCATGATCATGCTACCCGGCGGCACCCCGGCGTCATTGGCCTTGGCCAGGTCGCGAGCGTTGGGGTAGGAAATGTGCAGCGACAATTGGTACTTGTCGCTCGGCTTGCGCCAGTCGATCCAGTAGAAGCCTTCCGGCGTGCGCAGGTCGCCTTCGCGTTGCTTGGCGCCATTAGGCTGTTTGCCCAGGGAAATACGGTACGACTTGATGGTCTCGCCGCGCTGCTGCAGGTGCAGTTTGCGCTCGGATTTGAGTACCAGCACCTTGTCCACTGTGCGGCTGCTGGTCGCTGGCGTGGTGCTGGCCAGGACGTTGAAGCTGAGGGTCAGGCAAAGCAGGGGCAACAACCAGCGCATCGGGAACGTCCGCAAGGGTCAACGGGGTGTGTAGTGGGCACGCAGCGCTTCGAGTGGCTCATTGCGTACCGGAAAGAGATTCTGCCGACGGTCGGCGAAGAAGCATTCTAAGGTACGGCCTATGGTCGGGAAAGCCAGCTCTGACCAAGGGATTTCGCTCTCTGCAAACAATCGCACCTCCAGGCTTTCCTCGCCGACGGTAAAATCCAGGTCGACCAGTTCGGCGCGAAACAGCATGTACACCTGGCTGATGTGCGGCAGATCGAAGAGGGTATAGAGGCTCAGGTCGCGTACGCGGGCGCAGGCTTCTTCGAGGGTCTCACGGGCGGCGGCCTGTTCGGTTGTTTCGCCGTTTTCCATGAAGCCGGCCGGCAACGTCCAGTAGCCACGGCGCGGCTCGATGGCGCGGCGGCACAGCAGCACCTGGTCGCGCCACACAGGCAGGCAGCCGGCAACGATACGCGGGTTTTCGTAATGCACGGTGGCGCAGTGGCCGCAGACATGGCGCATGCGGTTGTCGCCCGCGGGGATCATGCGGGTGACCGGGTTGCCGCACTGGCTGCAGAATTTCATGCCCGCTCCTCTTTTTTCTGGCGCTATCTTGGCCGGCTGAGAGGTGGCCGGCAAGCCCGCTATTGCGGCCGGCCTGTCCTGTCGTCGGGGTTGGGCGGCCGCGTGCTTTCATGCCATGATGCCTGGCAAAACAAGACTCCGAGTATGCCCATGCTGGACGAGTTGCTCCATCGTGTGCGCGGTTACAGTCCGCGCCCTCTGGAGACCGAGCGCAGCTTCCCCGAGGCGGCGGTGCTGGTCCCGATTACCCGCAGTGATGAACCTGAGCTGGTGCTGACCCTGCGCGCCAGCGGTTTGTCGACCCACAGTGGCGAGGTCGCCTTTCCCGGTGGCCGGCGCGACCCGGAAGACCGCGATCTGGTGGACACCGCACTGCGCGAGGCCGAGGAGGAAATTGGCCTGCCACCTGGTTTGGTCGAGATGGTAGGGCCGCTCAGCAGCCTGGTGTCGCGTCACGGCATTCAGGTCACGCCCTACGTCGGGCTGGTGCCGGACTACGTCGAGTACAAGCCCAACGACGCCGAGATCGCCTCGGTATTCTCGGTGCCGCTGGAGTTCTTCCGCAGCGACCCGCGCGAAGTCACCCACCGTATCGACTACTTAGGGCAGAGCTGGTATGTGCCGTCCTACACCTATGGCGAGTACCGCATCTGGGGGCTGACCGCGATCATGGTGGTGGAGCTGGTCAACCTGATCTTCGACGATGCGCAGATCGCTCTGCACCAGCCCCCCGAACACTTCATACACCTGCGCTGATAGCGCCGAGGACTGACGAGCATGAAATACCGCCTGGGAAGCTCCCGTGTCGACGCCCATCCCGAGAGCTGGATCGCACCAAGCGCCGACCTGATCGGCAAGGTTCGCCTGGAAGCCGGTGCCAGTGTCTGGTTCGGCGCCGTGCTGCGCGGAGACAACGAACTGATCCATATCGGCGAGAACAGTAACGTGCAGGACGGTAGCGTCATGCACACCGACATGGGCTTTCCGCTGACGCTGGGCAAGGGCGTCACCGTCGGCCATAACGTGATGATGCATGGCTGCAGCGTGGATGATTACAGCCTGATCGGCATCAACTCGGTGATCCTCAACGGCGCGAAGATTGGCAAGTACTGCATCATCGGCGCCAATAGCCTGATTCCCGAAGGCAAGGTGATTCCCGACGGCAGCCTGGTCATGGGCAGCCCGGGCAAGGTGGTGCGCGAGCTCACCGAGCCGCAGAAGAAGATGCTGGAGGCCAGCGCTGCGCATTACGTTCATAATGCGCAGCGCTATTCCCGTGAGCTGGTGCCTGATGACGACGAGTGATGTTGAAAAACCGGTGCGTTCACCCTGTGTGCATGTCTGCGCGCTGGATGAGCAGGATATCTGCATCGGCTGTCAGCGTACCGCCGCCGAAATCACCCGCTGGGGCCGCATGGACAATGCCGAGCGCCGCGAGGTACTGCAACGCTGCCTGGAGCGCGCCCGCGCTTCCGGTCTTTTACTGACTCCGTCCTGATTTACTGTTCGAGGAACACTCATGCCCCTTATTGGAACCCCTCTGTCGTCTTCTGCGACCCGTGTACTGCTGTGTGGCTGCGGCGAACTCGGCAAGGAAGTGGTGATCGAGCTGCAGCGCCTGGGTTGTGAAGTCATCGGTGTCGATCGTTATGCCAATGCGCCGGCCATGCAGGTGGCGCACCGCAGCCACGTCATCGACATGCTCGATGGTGCAGCCCTGCGTGCAGTGATCGAAAAGGAACAGCCGCACTACATCGTGCCCGAGATCGAGGCGATCGCCACTGCCACGCTGGTCGAGCTGGAAACCGAAGGCTTCAACGTGGTGCCGACCGCGCGTGCCGCACAGCTGACCATGAACCGCGAGGGCATTCGTCGTCTGGCGGTCGAGGAGTTGGGCCTGCCGACCTCGCCGTATCATTTCTCCGACACCTTCGAGGACTACGCCGCAGCAGTGAAGTCCGTCGGCTACCCCTGCGTGGTCAAGCCGATCATGAGCTCTTCTGGCAAAGGCCAGAGCGTCCTGAAAAGCGACGCCGACCTGCAGCGCGCCTGGGACTACGCCCAGGAAGGCGGCCGTGCCGGCAAGGGGCGGGTGATCGTCGAGGGGTTCATCGACTTCGATTACGAAATCACCCTGCTTACCGTGCGTCATGTCGGTGGTACCAGCTTCTGCGCGCCGATTGGCCATCGCCAGGAGAACGGTGACTATCAGGAATCCTGGCAGCCGCAACCGATGAGCCCGAAGGCGCTGGCCGAATCCGAGCGCGTGGCGCTGGCAGTGACCGAGGCACTCGGTGGTCGCGGTCTGTTCGGTGTCGAACTGTTCGTCAAGGGCGATCAGGTGTGGTTCAGCGAAGTTTCGCCGCGCCCGCACGACACCGGCCTGGTGACGCTGATTTCCCAGGAATTGTCCGAGTTTGCTCTGCATGCCCGCGCCATTCTTGGCCTGCCGATTCCGACGATCCGTCAGATGGGGCCGTCTGCTTCTGCGGTGATTCTGGTTGAGGGCAATTCGCAGCAGGCCAGTTTCGCCAATCTTGGCGCTGCGCTGAGCGAGGAAGACACGGCGCTGCGTCTGTTCGGCAAGCCTGAAGTCAAAGGCCAGCGCCGCATGGGCGTGGCGCTGGCGCGTGACGAATCCATCGAGGCTGCACGTGCCAAGGCACTGCGCAGCGCGCAAGCGGTTCGCGTCCAGCTGTGAGTCGGCATGCGCTGTGGTGGCTGACAACTGTGCCATTGCTGCCACTGGCGCTGCCTCTGGCCCTGAACACCCGGCGCACGGCCTTGCGCTTGCCGGTTGCGCAGGGCGAACCGAGCGGTGTCGCCGCTGCGCATCTTCCGGGTGAGCCGCTGCGCCTGCTGTTGATCGGTGAGTCGACCGTGGCAGGCGTTGGGGTCACCCGCTTCGATCAATCGCTGGCAAGTTGCCTGGCCGCCGCCCTGGCTGAACGCCTGGGGCGACCGGTGAGCTGGCGCGCCTGTGGCGAAAATGGCATCACCGCGCCTGAGGCCCATGAACGCCTGTTACCGCAGGCATTGATGGAGCCCGCGGACCTGGCGCTGCTGGTGTTCGGCGTCAATGACACCACCCACCTGACACCGAGCAAGCGTTGGCTGCAGTCACTGGCCGGGATGGCCGCTGCGCTGGGCGAGCAGGGCTGTCACGTGGCATTCAGCGGCGTACCGCCGTTGCAGCACTTCAGCGCCTTGCCCTGGTTGCTGCGGCAGTTGATGGGCTGGCGGGCCCGCTTGCTGGATGCTGAGTTGCAGGGCCTGGCGCAACGCCTTAGCGCATTGCATTGCCGGCTGGACCTGCCGTTCGAGGCGCATTACCTGGCCGAGGATGGCTATCACCCATCGGCAATGGGCTACCGACGCTGGGCCGATGGCCTGGCCGAGCGTCTCACTCCGTCGTTGCAGCGTCCGGTTTGACCTTTTTCACCTGCCACACGCGGACGCTCTTCACCCGGTTGTCCGCCGCCTGCAGGATCTCCAGGCGATAGGGGCCTATCTTCAGGCAAACGCTGCTGTCAGGGATGGTCTCCAGGGCTTCGGTGATCAGGCCATTGAGGGTCTTGGGACCATCGCTGGGCAGATGCCAGCCGAGGGTCTTGTTCACTTCGCGAATGTAGGCGGCGCCGTCGATGACCAGCGTGCCGTCTTCTTGCGGGTGAATGTCGGGGCTGCGCAGGCTGTCCTGGTTGCTGAAGTCGCCGACGATCTCTTCGAGGATATCTTCCAGGGTGACGATGCCGATCACCTCGCCATACTCGTCGACGACGATGCCGATGCGCCGCTTCTGCTTCTGGAAATTGATCAGCTGGGTCGCCAGCGGCGTGTTTTCCGGGATGAAATAGGGCTCGTTGCAGGCTGCCAGCAAGCTGTCCTTGGTCAGCTGGTTGTGGCTGAGCAGGCGGGCTATCTGGCGCATGTGTACCACGCCTTCGACCTGGTTGATGTCGCCACGAAACACCGGCAGGCGCGTATGCGAGGTGCTGCGCAACTGGCCGATGATGACTTCCAGGTCGTCGTCGAGATCGATGCCGGTCACTTCGTTGCGCGGAATCATGATGTCATCCACCGTGACCCGTTCCAGGTCGAGGATGCCCAGCAGCATGCTCTGGCGATTCATTGGCAATTCCGAGCCGGACTCACGCACCACGCTGCGCAGCTCCTCGGTAGACAGGCTGTCGCTGGCGCGCTGTGACGGATCGACGCCGAACAGACGCAGCAGACCACTGCTGATCACGCTGGTCAGCCACACCACCGGGTAGAGCACGCGCAGCAGCAGGCTGAGCACGCGACTGGCAGGGAAGGCCACCAGTTCCGGGCGCAGGGCGGCCAGGGTCTTGGGCGTGATCTCGCCGAAGATCAGCACGATGATGGTCAGGCCTGCGGTAGCGATGGCGATACCGGCCTCACCCCACATGTCCACCGCCAGCACTGTGGCGATGGAGGCGGCGAGGATGTTGACCACGTTGTTACCGACCAGAATGGTGCCGAGCAGGCGATCCGGACGGTCAAGCAGGCGGGTGACGCGCTTGGCGCCGCTATGTCCTTCTTTGGCCAGGTGCTTGAGCCGATAGCGATTGAGGCTGAGCATGCCGGTCTCGGAGCTGGAGAAGAACGCCGAGCAGAGAATCAGGAAAATCAGCAGGCCGAGCAGGTAGCTCGAATGTATGTCGTCCACGACGTCTGCCTCAGATGTGCAGGATGAATTCGCGTACCAGCTTGCTGCCGAAGTAGGCCAGCATCAGCAGGCAGAACCCGGCGAGGGTCCAGCGAATGGCCTTGTGGCCGCGCCAGCCAAGCTGGTGGCGACCCCACAGCAGAACGGCGAAAACCACCCAGGCGAAGCAGGAAAGAATGGTCTTGTGCGCCAGGTGCTGAGCGAACAGATCATCGATGTACAGCGCGCCGGACAGCAGCGACAGCGACAGCAGCAGCCAGCCCGCGAAGAGAAAGCCGAACAGCAGGCTTTCCATGGTTTGCAGGGGTGGAAAGTTGCGGATCAGCCCGGACGGGTGTTTGTGCTTGAGCTGATGGTCCTGCAACAGCAGCAGGATCGACTGGAACACGGCGATGGTGAGCATGCCGTAAGCCATGATCGAGAACAGGATGTGGGCAAGGATGCCGGGGTGCTCGTCGATCGGGTTGATGGTGCCGCTGGGCATGAATTCGGCCGCCAGCACGGTCAGCGTGCCGAGCGGGAACAGCAATAGCAGCAGGTTTTCCACCGGAATACGCAGGCAGGCCAACAGAATCAGGCCGATGACCGCGCAGGCGATCAGGCTGGCCGCATTGAAAAAGTCCAGGTTGAGGCCGTGTACGTCATACAGCTGGAAGAACAGGCTGACGACATGCAGGCACAAGGCGAGCGCACCAAGCGACGCCAGCAGGCGTTTGTCGGGGATGCTGCGCTGCGTAAGGCGCAGTCCTTGGTAAGCGGCGGCGCCAGCGTAGAGGAGTGCGGCGGCGAGGCTGGGCAACAGAGGGTGCATAAATCCGTGTAAGGCGAGCCCGAAAGGCGCTGAGTGTGGCACAGAAGGGTGTCAGCACGAAAGACTGCCGGCGGTGTCGGCAGCTCGGCGACTTCGCTATAATCCGCCGCCTGTCGCACACCCGGCGCGCCGGGTCGCACCTATCAAAGGAACGCGCATGTTCGAAAATCTTACCGATCGCCTGTCCCAGACGCTGCGTAATGTCACGGGCAAGGCCAAGCTGACCGAAGACAACATCAAGGATACGCTGCGCGAAGTGCGCATGGCCCTGCTCGAGGCCGACGTGGCTCTGCCGGTGGTCAAGGACTTCGTCGGCAAGGTCAAGGATCGCGCCGTCGGCACCGAAGTCTCCAAGAGCCTGACGCCGGGCCAGGCTTTCGTGAAGATCGTCCGCGCCGAGCTGGAAGAGCTGATGGGCGCGGCCAACGAAGACCTGTCGCTCAATGCAGCTCCACCTGCCGTGGTGCTGATGGCCGGCCTGCAGGGTGCGGGCAAGACCACCACCGCCGGCAAGCTGGCCAAGTTCCTCAAGGAGCGCAAGAAGAAGTCGGTGCTGCTGGTGTCGGCTGACGTCTATCGCCCGGCGGCGATCAAGCAGTTGGAAACCCTGGCGGGCGATCTCGGGGTGACATTCTTCCCCTCCGATGCCAGCCAGAAGCCGGTGGATATCGCCAACGCAGCGATTCGTGAAGCCAAGCTGAAGTTCATCGATGTGGTCATCCTCGATACCGCCGGTCGCCTGGCCGTTGATGCCGAGATGATGGCCGAGATCCAGGCGCTGCACGCAGCCGTCAAACCGGTCGAAACGCTGTTCGTGGTCGACGCCATGACCGGCCAGGACGCCGCCAACACCGCCAAGGCGTTCGGCGAGGCGTTGCCGCTGACCGGTGTAGTGCTGACCAAGGTCGACGGTGATGCGCGTGGTGGCGCTGCCTTGTCCGTGCGCCACATCACCGGCAAGCCGATCAAGTTCATCGGTATGGGTGAGAAGAGCGACGCGCTCGAGCCCTTCCACCCGGACCGTATCGCCTCGCGCATTCTCGGCATGGGCGATGTGCTCAGCCTGATCGAGCAGGCCGAGCAGACCCTCGATCGCGAGAAGGCCGAGAAACTCACCAAGAAGCTGAAGAAGGGCAAGGGCTTCGATCTCGAAGACTTCCGTGATCAGTTGCAGCAGATGAAGAACATGGGCGGCCTCGGCGGCCTGATGGACAAGCTGCCGTCCATCGGTGGCGTCAACCTGTCGCAGATGGGCAGCGCCCAGGGCGCAGCCGAGAAGCAGTTCAAGCAGATGGAGGCGATCATCAACTCGATGACGCCGGCCGAGCGCCGCGACCCCGACATCATCAGCGGCTCGCGCAAGCGCCGCATCGCTATGGGCTCCGGTACCCAGGTGCAGGACATCGGTCGCTTGATCAAGCAGCACAAGCAGATGCAGAAGATGATGAAGAAATTCACCGCCAAGGGCGGTATGGCCAAGATGATGCGCGGCATGGGTGGCATGCTTCCAGGTGCCGGCGGAATGCCGAAATTCTGAGGCCTGTACCCCGGCCGATGGCCGTCCGGAAAAAGAGATTTGCAAACCGCCGCATAATCCTTAAAATATGCGGCCTTTCGGGCCTAGGCCCATTTTTAATGTGTGCCTCAAGTTAGCACCGACTATAGGAACGATGTTCACATGGTAACCATCCGTCTTGCTCGTGGCGGCTCCAAAAAGCGCCCCTTCTACCACCTGACCGTGACCAACAGCCGCAATGCGCGCGATGGTCGTTTCGTTGAGCGTATCGGTTTCTTCAACCCGATCGCTGCTGGTGGCGAAGTGCGTCTTTCCGTCGACCAAGAGCGTGCGACCTACTGGCTGGGCCAGGGCGCTCAGCCGTCTGAGCGTGTTGCTCAGCTGCTCAAGGAAGCTGCCAAGGCTGCTGCCTAAGCATCTTTATGAGTACGACGCCGGCCGTCGCCGAGGATTTGATCGTTCTCGGCAAGATTGTTTCGGTGCACGGCGTCAAGGGTGAAGTGAAGGTGTACTCCTTTACCGATCCCATCGATAACGTGCTCGATTACCGCAACTGGACGCTCAAGCGTGACGGTGAGGTAAAGAAAGTGGAACTGGCCAGCGGCCGCCTTCAGGGCAAGGTGCTGGTAGCCAAATTGAAAGGTCTGGATGATCGCGAAATTGCGCGTACCTACGCCGGTTTCGAGATCTGCGTGCCGCGTAGCGAGCTGCCAGAACTGGAAGATGGTGAGTTCTACTGGTACCAGTTACAGGGCTTGAAGGTCATTGATCAGGCAGAGCAACTGCTCGGTGTGGTCGACCACTTGTTCGAGACCGGTGCCAACGATGTGATGGTGGTCAAGCCCTGCGCGGGCAGTCTGGATGATCGCGAGCGTCTGTTGCCCTACACGGGGCAGTGCGTGCTTTCGATTGACCTGGCAGCTGGCGAGATGCGGGTCGACTGGGATGCGGATTTCTAAGGCTCATGCGCGTAGAAGTCATCACCCTGTTCCCGGAAATGTTTGCCGCCATCGGCGAGTACGGCATCACCAGTCGAGCGGTCAAGCAGGAGCTGCTCAAGCTCAATTGCTGGAACCCGCGAGACTACACGACTGATCGTCACCATACGGTGGATGACCGCCCTTTCGGCGGTGGTCCGGGAATGGTGATGAAAATCAAGCCTCTCGAGGATGCCTTGGCCAGTGCCAAGCAAGCCGCGGGAGAGACGGCGAAGGTGATCTACCTATCGCCGCAGGGCCGTAGCCTGAATCAGGCGGCGGTCCGCGAGCTGGCGCAGGAGGATGCACTGATCCTGATCGCCGGTCGTTATGAAGGCATCGACGAGCGTTTCATTGAGGCGCATGTCGATGAGGAATGGTCGATTGGTGATTACGTCCTGTCTGGCGGTGAGCTGCCGGCCATGGTGCTGATCGACGCGGTGACGCGCCTTTTGCCTGGTGCATTGGGTCATGCCGATTCGGCCGAGGAGGACTCCTTTACGGATGGCCTGCTCGACTGCCCGCACTACACCCGCCCGGAGGTGTATGCGGATAAACGTGTTCCCGAGGTGTTGCTTAGTGGCAACCACGAACACATCCGGCGCTGGCGTTTGCAGCAGTCCCTTGGTCGGACCTGGGAACGTCGCGCTGATCTTCTGGATAGCCGCTCGCTTTCTGGAGAAGAGAAGAAGCTGCTGGAGGAATACATCCGCCAGCGGGACGATAGTTAACGTATCGATGATGGGCCGGGAGGCTTGTCTTAGGAGCGCAGCATGACCAACAAGATTATCCAGATGCTCGAAGCTGAGCAGATGAACAAAGAAATCCCGACTTTCGCACCGGGCGACACCGTAGTCGTACAAGTGAAAGTAAAGGAAGGCGACCGTCAGCGTCTGCAGGCCTTCGAAGGCGTCGTTATCGCCAAGCGTAACCGCGGCCTGAACAGCGCTTTCACCGTGCGCAAGATCTCCAGCGGTGTTGGCGTTGAGCGTACCTTCCAGACCTACAGCCCGCTGGTTGACAGCCTGGCAGTCAAGCGTCGCGGTGACGTGCGCAAAGCCAAGCTGTACTACCTCCGCGATCTGTCCGGCAAAGCCGCACGCATCAAGGAAAAGCTGTCCTAAGTTCGGACGCTTCTCTGACAAAAGCAGCCTAAGGGCTGCTTTTGTCGTTTCTGGCTTGCAGTAATCATGAGTGGCAGTGAGATGACCCCGAGAGAGCAAGAGATCCAGCGACGCATCGCGCTGTCGGAAACCCGTGTGACCAAGGCGGTGTTTCCACCGACCACCAATCATCACAACACCCTCTTCGGAGGCACCGCGCTAGCCTGGATGGACGAGGTGTCGTTCATCGCTGCTACGCGATTCTGCCGCCTGCCGCTGGTCACCGTTTCCAGCGATCGCATCGATTTCAAGCACGCGATACCGGCGGGCTCCATCGTCGAGTTGGTTGGGCGGGTGATCAAGGTGGGCAATACCAGTCTCAAGGTGGAAGTCGAAGTATTCGTCGAGGGGCTGTATCAGGAGGGGCGCGAGCGGGCGATCAGCGGCAGCTTCAGCTTCGTCGCCGTCGATGATCAGCAGAAGCCGGTGCCGGTATTGCCGGGGTTCGCTCAGTAAGTGTTCAAGGAGGCAGGCTGGTTTCGGCATTCAGGTTGTCGAGACCCTGGGCGCTGCCGCGCTTATTTCACTGTCGCTCAACGACTGCATGCCGCGCGCTGTTTCGTCCTGACTGATGGCGCTTGGCGGTTGCAGCCTCTGGATATCGGCGCTGGCCATCTGGAATGGCGTCATCAGTGCCGCCACCAGTGTGTCAGCCAGACGCTGGTTGCTCTGCTTCTTCAGTGGCTTGCTCAGTTGTTTCTGGGTCAGCAGTCCTTGTTCCATCAGGACTTCGCCGAGACGCTTGTGGCTGATGAGCTGCGCATTGATGGCAGCATCCAGCTGCGTGGAAGTGATCAGTCCTTGTTGATCAGAATCTGGCCGAGTCGCGAGTTGACGTGTGGGACATAAAAGGCTGCCGGGAGGATGATGGTGTTGTGAGATCATCGTCCCGCCCGGTCGCCTGTCACCCAACCAAAAATAGGCTGGCTGCTCAGACCTTCATGTGGCTGCAGACTCTTCCTGAACAGTGGCCTCGGCCATTGTTACTTCTGTTTCGATTAGTGCCATCAAGGTCCAGCCGTTTGCGGGTGTGAAGGTCAGGGGTTGCGTGGCGACATGCAGCCAGCCATTCGGCGCACGTGCCAGCAGCAGTGTGGCGCGTTTGCCATAGCGGGCGTTGTAGGCGTTCCAGTCGAAGGCTAGGGTCAGGGTGGTGCTGCGCACTTCGTCGCCACGTTCCAGGCGGCTGGCGAACTGTGGATAGCTCAAGGACTGGCCGCCCAGCGGCAGTCCGCGCACCTCGTCGCTGCTACGGTGTTTGTCACTGCGTCGACCGTCGGCGCTGGTGGGCAAAGTAAAGCGCCGGTTGCCGGGGAAGTCGTGACGAAAATGCATGCAGGCCAACGCGTTGAGTTCTGCCGAGGGCGCCAGTGCCAGTAGGTGGCCCAGGCCGACCAGATCCAGGTGCGCCTCGGCATGTTGCGAGGTTGGGTTGCCGAAGTAGGTGAGTAGGCCGGACATGCGCGCCGCGCGAATGTTCTCCCAGCTGGAGTCGGTCAGCAGAACCTGGCTGCCCAGACCTTGGATGGCTTTGCCTACCGCTCGCGCGACCGGGTTCGCGCCGACGATCAGAAAGCCGCTGGGAGAGGGTTCGGCAACCTTGAGCAGGCGCGCCAATGGGCGCGCGGTTGCGCTCTGCAGGACCACGGTGCCAATGATGACCAGGAAGGTGAGCGGCACCAGCAACTGAGCCTGTTCATTGCCCTGTTGCTCCAGGCGCAAGGCGAAGATTGCCGAGACTGCGGCAGCGACGATACCGCGGGGTGCGATCCAGGCCAGAAGGGCGCGCTCACGCCAGTTGAGGCTGGAACCCAGAGTGCAGACGGCGATATTCAGTGGGCGTGCGATCAGCTGGATGACCGCGAGCAAGGCCAGCGTTGCCGGGCCTAGTGCCAGCAAAGCCTGCAGGTCGAGGCGGGCGGCGAGGATGATGAACAGTCCGGAGATCAGCAGTACGCTGAGGTTCTCCTTGAAGTGCAGGATCGGCCTGATATCCACGCCGCGCATGTTGGCCAGCCACATGCCCATCACCGTCACGGCGAGCAGGCCGGACTCATGCACCATCAGGTTGGCGGCGATGAATACGCCCAGTACCGCTGCGAGGGAGGCGAAATTGTGCAGGTACTCCGGCAACCAGCGCCGCCGCAGGACGATACCGAAGGCCCAGCCTGCGCCTGCGCCCAGCAGGCTGCCACAGGCGATCACCGCGGCGAAGGTGCTCAGGCTCTCGCTCAAAGCGTTGCCTTCTGCGTAGCTGACGATGAAGGCGAAGGTCACCACGGCCAGCAGGGCGCCGATGGGGTCGATGACGATGCCTTCCCAGCGCAGGATGTTCGCCACTGACGAAGTGGGGCGGACTACACGCAGCATGGAGGCGATCACGGTGGGGCCGGTGACTAGGGTGAGGGTGCCGAACAGCAGTGCCAGGTCCCAGGAGAAACCCAACAGATAATGACTGGCGATGGTGATGACTGCCCTGGTGAGCAATGCGCCGATGGTCACCAGGCGCTGCACCACCTTGCCGATTTCGCGCCATTCCGACAGGTGCAGGGTCAGGCTGCCTTCGAACAGAATCAGCGCCACGGCCAGGGAAATGAACGGAAACAGCAGTGGGCCGAACAGTTCCTGCGGATCGAGCATGCCCAGTAGCGGGCCGGCAAGAATGCCGCCGAACAGCAGAAACAGGATGGCTGGCCAGGGCCAGCAGACCGATGCCGCCCAGGCTTAGCAGGATATGTGTTTCGCTCATTGGATCTCCCTATCGCGGTGGGGCTGTGGAACACTGGCGTGCATATTTCGTCATGGACCTTCGATGGCAACGTTAACTCATCCTCTGATCGAGCGCTTTCTCGAAGCGTTATGGTTGGAAAAAGGGCTTTCCGCCCATACTCAGGCCGCCTATCGCAGTGATCTTGAGCATTTCAATGGCTGGCTCGATGGGCGTGGCCTGGCGCTGCAGCATATCGGTCGCGACGCCATTCTCGATCACCTGGCCTGGCGTCTCGAACAGGGCTATCAGGCGCGCTCCACGGCGCGCTTTCTCTCCGGTGTGCGCGGCTTCTACCGTTTTTTGCTGCGTGAAACGCTGATCAGTGAAGACCCGACGCTGCAGATCGAGTTGCCGCAGATCGGCCGGCCGCTGCCCAAGTCATTGTCCGAAGCTGATGTTGAAGCGCTGCTGCAGGCGCCGGACCTGGATGACCCCATCGGTCTGCGTGATCGCGCCATGCTCGAGGTGCTCTACGCCTGCGGTTTGCGTGTCAGCGAACTGGTCGGTCTGACGCTGGAGCAGGTCAATCTGCGCCAGGGGGTACTGCGGGTGTTCGGTAAGGGCAGCAAGGAGCGCCTGGTGCCGCTGGGTGAAGAGGCCATCGCCTGGATCGAGCGCTACATGCGCGAAGCACGCCCGCTGTTGTTGGGTGGTAAACCCAGCGATGTGCTGTTTCCCAGTCTGCGCGGCGAGCAGATGACCCGGCAGACCTTCTGGCATCGCATCAAGCACCAGGCCCAAGTCGCAAGCATCAGCAAGGCGTTGTCGCCACACACATTGCGCCACGCCTTCGCCACGCACTTGCTCAATCACGGTGCCGATCTACGGGTGGTGCAGATGTTGCTGGGGCATAGCGACCTGTCTACCACGCAGATCTATACCCATATCGCGCGCGCACGCCTGCAGGAGCTGCATGCGCAGCATCATCCGCGCGGTTGAGTGCTCATGAACGAAACCCCGTCACCGTTGCCGGTGGCGGGGCTGTTTTTTCAGTTGTCTCGCCTGGCGAGCAGGTCGTGATCATCAGCTCTGGCTGGTGCAGGCGCTGGAGAGCTGTTCGTAGTCGAGCACTTCCACGTCACCCGCGCTGTTGCGGTAGGTCATCGTTGCCGTGACCACTTCGCACAGCGAGCTGTTAGGCACGTTGATGGAAATCACTTTGGCGATATCCAGGTTCTGGCCGTAGCGGTAGGACGTGGCCTCGGCGCTGTGGGCGAGGGTGG
>NZ_RHQP01000021.1:0-89005 GCF_003935465.1 Pseudomonas sp. o96-267 | reverse complement strand
CACCCCATCCAGCAAAAACTCTGATTTTAAATGTTACTTCGACCACCGTTATCTACTCAGGTTGACTCGTCGGCTGCGTCAGTTGTTTATAAGCCACAGATGAATCACCGTCACCGTTCCCCTCGGCCAATTGGCTGCGCGGCTTGGCGCCACCTGGGGGGGCGCCGAAGCGAAGGTCATCACGGGCCTGGCCACCTTACAGGAGGCCAGGCCCGAACAGTTGAGCTTCCTGGCCAATGCCCAGTACCGCAAGTTTCTGGCGCAGACTCAGGCCGGTGCCGTGCTTCTGACCGCCGCCGATGCTGAAGGCTACGCTGGCGATGCCCTGATCGTTACCAACCCGTACCTGGCTTATGCCCAGCTGTCGCATGTGTTCGATCGCAAGCCCAAGGCTGCGTCGGGTATTCATGCCACGGCACAGATCGCCGAAGACGCTCAGGTCGATCCGAGTGCGACTATTGGCGCTTTTGCGGTTATCGAAAGCGGTGCACGTATCGGCGCTGATGTCAGCATCGGTGCCCATTGTGTAGTCGGTGCGCGTAGTGTGGTGGGTGATGGCGGCTGGCTGGCGCCACGCGTGACGCTCTATCACGACGTGCAGATCGGCAAGCGTGTGGTGATTCAATCCGGTGCCGTGATCGGCGGTGAGGGCTTCGGTTTCGCCAATGAGAAGGGCGTCTGGCAGAAGATCGCGCAGATCGGTGGAGTGACCATCGGTGATGACGTCGAGATCGGCGCCAACACCACGGTAGATCGTGGTGCGCTGTCTGATACCTTGATCGGCAATGGGGTTAAGCTCGATAACCAGATCATGATCGCGCACAACGTGCAGATTGGTGACAACACCGCAATGGCGGGTTGCTGCGGTATTTCCGGCAGCACCAAGATCGGCAAGAACTGCATGATCGCTGGCGGTGTGGGGATGGTTGGTCATATCGAAGTGTGCGACAACGTGTTCGTAACCGGCATGACCATGGTGACCCGTTCGATCACCGAGCCGGGCGCCTATTCTTCCGGTACCGCCATGCAGCCGGCGGGCGAGTGGAAGAAGAGTGCGGCCCGTATTCGTCAGTTGGACGAGATGGCCAAGCGACTGCGTGAGCTGGAAAAACAGCTGGCCGCCGTGACCCAGACGGCAAACGTCTCATCTGATGCCTGAGCACGGCGTGGCCGTGCTCTTTTCTTTTCTTACAGGCTTAACCGGACATGATGGACATCAACGAAATTCGTGAATATTTGCCGCACCGCTATCCGTTCCTGCTGGTGGACCGTGTGGTGGACCTGGACGTCGAAGGCAAACAGATTCGCGCCTATAAGAATGTCAGCATCAATGAGCCGTTCTTCAACGGTCACTTCCCCGAGCACCCGATCATGCCGGGCGTTCTGATCATCGAGGCGATGGCTCAAGCTGCCGGTATCCTCGGCTTCAAGATGATGGGCGTGAAGCCGGCTGATGGCACCCTGTATTACTTCGTTGGCTCCGACAAGCTGCGTTTCCGTTCGCCGGTGTTGCCGGGTGACCAACTGACGCTGGAAGCCAAGTATCTGAGCGATCGTCGCAGCATCTGGAAATTCGAGTGCCGCGCCACTGTCGATGGCAAGGAAGTCTGCTCCGCTGAAATCATCTGTGCGGAACGCAAGCTATGAGTTTGATTGACCCACGCGCGATCATCGACCCCAGTGCCAGATTGGCTGACGACGTTGTCGTTGGCCCTTGGAGCATTGTTGGTGCCGATGTGGAAATTGGCGAGGGTACAGTCATCGGTCCGCACGTAGTGCTCAAGGGACCGACCGTGATTGGCAAGCACAACCGCATCTACCAGTTTTCTTCGGTCGGTGAAGATACGCCGGACCTGAAGTACAAAGGTGAGCTCACTCGCCTGGTGATCGGCGATCACAACACCATTCGCGAAGGCGTCACCATTCACCGCGGCACCGTACAGGATCGCAGTGAAACCACCATTGGCGACCACAACCTGATCATGGCTTATACCCATATCGGCCATGACAGCGTGATCGGTAACCATTGCATTCTGGTCAACAACACGGCACTGGCTGGTCATGTCTGGGTCGACGACTGGGCGATTCTGTCCGGCTATACCCTGGTGCATCAGTTCTGCCGCATTGGCGCGCACAGCTTCTCGGGCATGGGCACCGCGATTGGCAAGGATGTGCCTGCTTTCGTTACCGTATTCGGTAACCCGGCCGAGGCGCGCAGCATGAACTTTGAGGGCATGCGTCGTCGTGGTTTCTCAGCCGAAGCCATTGCCGCATTGCGCAAGGGCTACAAGCAGGTTTATCGCCAGGGACTGACCGTGGAGCAAGCACTGGCCGAATTGGCCGAGTCTGCTGCTCAATTCCCTGAAGTGGCGATCTTCCGCGATTCGATCCAGGCCTCCACGCGCGGCATCACGCGCTGATTCCTATGAACAGACCTATTCGCGTCGCACTGGTCGCCGGTGAGGCGTCCGGTGACATTCTCGGCTCCGGCCTGATGCAGGCCATCAAGCAGCGTTATCCAGATACCGAGTTCATCGGCGTTGGCGGTGCGCGCATGGAAGCCGAGGGCCTGAAATCCTACTTCCCGATGGAGCGCCTGGCCGTGATGGGCCTGGTCGAGGTGCTCGGTCGTTTGTTCGAACTGCTTGGCCGTCGCCGCCAGTTGGCGCGCGATCTGATCGCCGCGCAGCCGGATGTGTTTATCGGCATCGATGCCCCTGATTTCAACCTGGGCCTGGAACTAAAGCTGCGCCGTGCTGGGATCAAGACCGTACATTACGTCAGCCCTTCGGTTTGGGCCTGGCGGCAGAAGCGTGTGCTGAAGATTCGCGAAGCCTGCGACTTGATGCTGACCCTGTTCCCGTTCGAGGCGCAGTTCTACGATGAACATCAGGTGCCGGTGCGCTTTGTCGGTCATCCGCTGGCCGATGCGATTCCCCAGCAAGCTGATCGTGCCGCCGCGCGCGAGGCATTGGATCTGCCGCAAGACGAGCCCGTGGTCGCGCTCATGCCAGGTAGCCGTGGTGGCGAGGTCGCGCGCTTGGGTGAGCTGTTTCTCGAGGCGGCGATCCGACTGCGTGCGCTTCGCCCGGGTGTTCGTTTCCTCCTGCCTTGCGCCACCCCCGAGCGCCGTGAGCAGTTGGAGCAGATGCTGGCAGGGCGTGATTTGCCGCTGACGTTGCTCAACGGTCGATCCCACGAAGCGCTGGCTGCCTGCGATGCAGTGCTCATCGCGTCGGGTACTGCGACCCTGGAAGCGCTCTTGTACAAGCGGCCGATGGTGGTGGCGTACCGCGTAGCGCCGCTGACCTATCGCATCCTCAAGCGCCTGGTGAAGAGCCCCTATATCTCGCTGCCTAATCTGCTGGCCGAGCGTTTGCTGGTGCCTGAGCTGATTCAGGATGCCGCGACGCCTGAGGCATTGGCCCAGGCCGTGGCACCGCTGATCGATGGTGGGCAAGTGCAGACCGAAGGTTTCGACGTCATTCACCGTGCGCTGCGTCGCGATGCTTCGCTGTCTGCGGCTGATGCTGTTCTCAAGCTCGCTGGGCGAGTCTGATGCAGCTGGGATTGGACTTTACCCTGGTCGAAGAGCTGGTCGCCGGCGTTGACGAGGTTGGCCGTGGCCCGCTCTGCGGTGCCGTGGTGACGGCTGCGGTGATCCTCGATCCGGCGCGGCCGATTCTCGGCCTGAACGACTCGAAGAAACTCTCCGAGGCGCGCCGTGAAGCGCTTTTCGACGAGATTCGCGAGAAGGCATTGGCCTGGTGCATCGCCCGCGCCGAGGTCGAGGAGATCGATCGCCTGAATATCCTGCATGCCACCATGCTGGCGATGCAGCGGGCCGTCGAGGGCCTGAGCGTAACGCCGAGGCTGGCACTGATCGACGGCAACCGTTGCCCCAAGCTGGCCGTGCCGAGTGCGCCGGTGGTCAAGGGCGACAGTCGGGTTCCGGCTATCGCCGCCGCTTCGATCCTGGCCAAGGTCAGCCGCGACCGCGAAATGCTCGAAATGGACCGTCTCTATCCCGGCTACGGAATTGCCGGTCACAAGGGTTACCCCACGCCCGTTCATCTCGAAGCGCTGATACGCCTGGGGCCTACGCCGATTCATCGGCGCTCTTTCGCCCCGGTACGTGCTTTGCTCGAAGGCGTGTAGCTGCATGACCCGGATGCAAGCCGGGAAATGCCACGCCTGTTGAACCTCTGGCCCTCAGCCAGACCCTCTTAGGCTACAATCCGCG
Organism: Pseudomonas sp. o96-267; assembly: GCF_003935465.1. Taxonomy (NCBI): domain Bacteria; kingdom Pseudomonadati; phylum Pseudomonadota; class Gammaproteobacteria; order Pseudomonadales; family Pseudomonadaceae; genus Pseudomonas; species Pseudomonas sp. o96-267. Next base: position 84,762 of record NZ_RHQP01000021.1, on the reverse strand, counting down.
CTTTGTCGTTTTCACCTGCAAGGCCGCCCATGACTCAAGCGTTCGTCCACCTGCGTCTGCACACCGAATACTCCCTGGTCGATGGCCTGGTGCGGGTCAAACCGCTGATCAAGGCCGTTGCCGGGGCCGGCATGCCGGCTGTGGCGGTCACCGACATGAGCAACATGTGCTCGCTGGTGAAGTTCTACAAGACGGCCATGGGCGCTGGGGTCAAACCGATCTGCGGCGCCGATATCTGGATGGCCAGCGCCGAGGAAGACGGCCCGCTGACGCGCTTGACCCTGCTGGCGATGAATGCCAAGGGCTATCGCAACCTCACCGAGCTGATCTCTCGTGGTTGGTCCGAAGGTCAGAGCAACGACCTGGTGATTATCCAGCGTGACTGGGTCAAGGATGCGGCAGAAGGTTTGATTGCGCTGTCCGGCGCCCGTGAGGGCGAAGTGGGTCAGGCGCTGCTGGCCGGTGACGAAGCCCTGGCCGAAACGCGTCTGCGCGAATGGATGGCAGTATTCCCGGACCGTTTCTATCTGGAAGTGCAGCGCACCAGCCGGGTCGGTGACGAGGAATACCTGCATGCCGCCGTGGCGCTGGCCGATCGTGTCGAGGCACCGCTGGTGGCGACCAACGATGTGCGCTTCATCAAGCAGGGTGACTTCGAGGCCCACGAAACCCGCGTCTGCATCGGTGAAGGCCGTACCCTCGACGATCCGCGCCGGCCGCGGCACTACTCCGATCAGCAGTACCTGAAAAGCGCCGACGAAATGTGGGAGCTGTTCTCCGACCTGCCCGAGGCACTGGAGAACACGGTCGAGATCGCCAAGCGCTGCAACATCGACGTGCAGCTTGGCAAGTATTTCCTGCCGGACTTCCCCACACCAAACGGCATGGGCATTGACGATTACCTGCGCCACGCCTCCTTCGAGGGCCTGGAAGAGCGTCTCGAAGTGCTGCTGCCCAAGGACACGCCGGATTACGAGGCGAAGAAGCAGGTCTATATCGATCGCCTCAACTTCGAACTCGACATCATCATCCAGATGGGTTTCCCCGGTTACTTCCTGATCGTTATGGACTTCATCCAGTGGGCCAAGAACAACGGCGTGCCGGTTGGCCCGGGCCGTGGTTCGGGTGCCGGTTCGCTGGTGGCCTACGTGCTGAAGATCACCGACCTCGATCCGTTGGCCTATGACCTGCTGTTCGAGCGTTTCCTCAACCCGGAACGGATTTCCATGCCCGACTTCGACGTCGACTTCTGCATGGATGGCCGCGACCGGGTGATCGACTACGTGGCCGAGAAGTACGGGCGTAATGCGGTGAGTCAGATCATCACCTTCGGCTCGATGGCGGCCAAGGCGGTGGTGCGCGATGTGGCGCGGGCGCAGGGTAAGTCCTATGGCCTGGCCGACCGTCTGTCGAAGATGATCCCCTTCGAAGTTGGCATGACCCTGGAGAAGGCCTTCGAGATGGAGGAGCCGCTGCGCGAGTTCCTCAAAAACGACGAGGAAGCCCAGGAGATCTGGGACATGTCGCTCAAGCTCGAAGGCGTGGTACGTGGTACCGGCAAGCACGCCGGTGGTGTGGTGATCGCGCCGACCAAGCTGACCGACTTTTCGCCGATCGCCTGTGACGAAGAGGGCGGCGGCCTGGTGACCCAGTTCGACAAGGATGACGTCGAGCAGGCCGGCCTGGTCAAGTTCGACTTCCTCGGCTTGCGTACGCTGACCATCATCAAATGGGCGATGGAGACTATCCACCGTATCCAGAAGCGCGACGGCGCGCCGGATGAGGATCTGGTCAACATCGACTTCATCCCGCTGGATGACAAGAAAACCTACGACATGCTGCAGAAGGCGGAAACCACTGCGGTCTTCCAGCTTGAATCGCGCGGCATGAAGGAGCTGATCAAGAAGCTCAAGCCCGACTGCCTGGAAGACATGATCGCACTGGTGGCGCTGTTCCGCCCTGGCCCGCTGCAATCGGGCATGGTGGACGACTTCATCAACCGTAAGCACGGTCGTGCCGAGCTGTCCTACCCGCATCCGGACTACCAGTACGCTGGCCTGGAGCCGGTGCTCAAGCCCACCTACGGCATCATCCTGTACCAGGAACAGGTGATGCAGATCGCTCAGGTGATGGCTGGCTACACCCTCGGTGGTGCGGACATGCTGCGTCGCGCCATGGGCAAGAAGAAGCCCGAGGAGATGGCCAAGCAGCGCGGCGGCTTCATCGAGGGTTGTGCCAGCAATGGCATCGACGCCAACCTGGCGGGTAACATCTTCGATCTGGTGGAAAAGTTCGCCGGTTACGGCTTCAACAAGTCGCACTCGGCCGCTTACGGTCTGGTGTCCTACCAGACTGCCTGGCTGAAAGCGCATTACCCGGCGCCGTTCATGGCCGCGGTGCTCTCGGCGGACATGCACAACACCGACAAGGTGGTGATCCTGGTGGAAGAGTGTCGCAACATGAAGTTGCGCATCGATCCGCCGGACGTGAACGTCTCCGAATTCAAGTTCACCGTCAACGACGACGGTCGTATCGTCTACGGTCTAGGTGCGGTCAAGGGCGTGGGCGAGGGGCCGGTCGAGGCCATCGTCGAATGTCGCGCCGAAGGTGGGCCATTCAAGGATTTGTTCGACTTCTGCAATCGCGTCGACCTCAAACGCATCAATAAGCGCACTCTGGAGGCGTTGATCCGCAGCGGCGCGCTGGATCGTCTCGGCCCGTACTATCAGGACGAGCTCAAGGCCTACCAGGCCAGTGTCGACAAGAACCGCGCCGTGCTGCTGGCGTCCATGGAAGAAGCGGTACAGTCCGCCGAGCAGACTGCGCGCAGCGCCGAGAGCGGCCATATGGATCTGTTCGGCGGCCTGTTCGCCGAGCCTGAGGCGGATGTCTACGCCAACCACCGCAAGGCCCGCGAACTGCCGATCAAGGAGCGTCTGAAAGGCGAGAAGGACACCCTGGGCATCTACCTGTCCGGCCACCCCATCGACGAGTACGAAGGCGAGATTCGCCGTTTCGCCCGTCAGCGCATCGTCGAACTGAAGCCGGCGCGCGATACCCAGACCATCGCTGGGATGATCGTCAACCTGCGGGTGATGAAGAACAAGAAGGGCGACAAGATGGGCTTCATCACCCTCGATGACCGCTCTGGGCGCATCGAAGCCTCACTGTTCGCCGACGCCTTCGCCAGCAACCAGGCATTGCTGCAGAACGATGCGCTGGTGGTGGTCGAGGGCGAGGTCAGCAACGACGATTTCTCCGGTGGCCTGCGCCTGCGCGCCAAGCGCGTGATGAGCCTGGAAGAAGCGCGCACCGGCCTGGCCGACAGCCTGCGGGTGAAGGTGGCCAGTGAGGCATTGAAGGGCGACCGCCTGCGCTGGCTGGCCGAACTGTGCAGCAAGCACAAGGGCGCTTGCCCGGTGACCGTCGACTACAGTGGCGAGGAGGCACGGGCCTTGCTTCAATTCGGCGATGCCTGGCGAATCGACCCGGCCGACACTTTGATTCAGGCATTGCGTGACCAGTTCGGGCGCGACAACGTCTTTTTGCACTACCGCTGATATACGAGAGGAAAATTCCTCTTCGTGGCAGCAAAGGCACCCGAGGGTGTCGACCCGCTGCGCCCTATCCCTTAAGGTAGGGCGCCTAATGGATACAGCTCCCCGGCCACTTGGCCGTCGACGCAAGACGGATGACTATGAACCCGAATTTCCTCGATTTCGAACAGCCGATCGCCGACCTGCAAGCCAAGATCGAAGAGCTACGCCTGGTTGGTAACGACAACTCGCTGAATATCGGCGATGAAATTGCCCGCCTGCAGGACAAGAGCAGCTCCCTGACCGAAAGCATCTTCGGCAATCTGACCAGCTGGCAGATCGCGCAGCTCGCGCGCCACCCGCGTCGCCCTTACACCCTGGATTACATCCAGCACATCTTCACCGAGTTCGACGAATTGCACGGTGATCGTCACTTCTCTGATGACGCCGCTATCGTCGGTGGCATTGCTCGCCTGGGCGACCAGCCGGTGATGATCATCGGCCACCAGAAAGGCCGTGAAGTGCGCGAGAAGGTGCGCCGCAACTTCGGCATGCCGCGTCCGGAAGGCTACCGCAAGGCCTGCCGCCTGATGGAAATGGCCGAACGTTTCAAGATGCCGATCCTCACCTTCATCGACACCCCCGGTGCCTACCCAGGTATCGATGCCGAGGAGCGTGGCCAGAGCGAGGCCATCGCCTGGAATCTGCGCGTGATGGCGCGTCTGAAAACGCCGATCATCGCCACCGTCATCGGTGAAGGTGGTTCTGGTGGTGCACTGGCCATTGGTGTTTGTGACCAGCTCAACATGCTGCAGTACTCCACCTACTCGGTGATCTCGCCGGAAGGCTGCGCCTCGATTCTCTGGCGTACCGCCGAGAAAGCGCCGGATGCCGCCGAAGCCATGGGCATCACCGCCGAGCGTCTGAAGGATCTGGGTATCGTCGATCAGGTGATCGCTGAACCGCTGGGTGGTGCGCACCGTGACCCGGCCGCAGCTTCCGAGTCGATCCGTCAGGAGCTGATCAAGCAACTGGCCAGCCTGCAGAAGCACGACACTGACGCGCTGCTCAAGCGTCGTTACGATCGCCTGATGAGCTACGGCATCGCCTGAGTTCGTTCTGCGTCTATCTCAACGGGCCTTCGGGCCCGTTGTTGTTTAAGCTTGGCCAATGACCGATTTCTCTATTCGCCTGCGCCAGGCCCTGCAGCCGTGGTGTACGGCTCCTGCCTGGTGTATCGCCTTCTCCGGTGGTCTCGACTCCACCGTGCTGCTGCATTTGCTCGTTGATCTGGCTCGGCGTGAGAAGCTGCCGCCGCTTTCCGCCATTCATGTCCATCATGGTTTGCAGTCGGCGGCTGACACCTGGCCAGAGCATTGCGCGCAGGTTTGCGCACGGTTGAGTATTGCTCTGGACATCGTCAGGGTGCAGGTGGCGCCAGGCGCCAGTCTCGAGCAGGCAGCGCGTAGCGCGCGTTATCAGGCTTTCACTGCGCGGCTTGGTCCGGGCGAGGTGTTGCTCAGTGCTCAGCATCGTGATGATCAGGCCGAAACCCTGCTGTTTCGTCTGCTGCGCGGCGCCGGCGCGCGCGGGCTTGCGGCGATGCCGGCCAGTCGAGCGTTGGGGCAGGGCCACCTGATTCGGCCGCTGTTCGATTGTTCTCGGGCGGAATTACAGACCTATGCGCAGAGTCATGGCCTTGCCTGGATCGAAGACCCGAGCAATGCCGATGAGCGTTTCAGTCGCAACTTCCTGCGGCGACAAGTGATGCCGCTACTGGCGGAGCGCTGGCCGCAAGCGTCGAGCAGTCTGGTGCGCAGCGCAGGCCATCTGTCTGAGGCGCAGCAGTTGCTGGATGAATTGGCCGAGATCGACCTTGCCGCTGCCCATGGCGGCTCAGCGTTTGCCTGGTTGTCGTTGCCGTCGCTGTATCTGCCGGCTGTCACTGCGTTGAGTGAGGCGCGCCAGCGCAATTTGCTGCGTCACTGGTTGGCGCCTTATACGCGTATGCCCGATAGCGACCATTGGGCTGGCTGGTGTGACCTGCGTGATGCCGCCACGGATGCAGCGCCGATCTGGAAGTTGGCCGATGGTGAACTGCACCGTGCCGATGGTCGGCTCTGGTGGCTTAGCGGTGAGTGGCTGCAGCAGCTTGAGCCACTCGATCTTTCCTTCAGCTCGTTTCCCGAGCCTGTCGAGCTGCCCGGTAACGGTTGTGTGCATCTACAGGGTGAGTTGCCGCCAAGTCGCTGGCATTTGCGTTACCGCCAGGGTGGTGAGTCACTGCAGGTGCCGGGGCGCGGCAGGCGCGATCTCAAGCGTCTGCTCAATGAGCTGCGCGTGCCGGCATTCGTGCGCCCGCGCCTGCCGCTGTTGTTCGATGGTGATGAGTTGATGGCGGTGGCGAACCTGACGCAGTCGTCAGTAATTCAGGCGAGCGGGGCGCGTCTGCAGTGGTCGCCGCCTATCGGCGTGCAAGGTTTGAGCTGGTAAGGCCTTTCCGGTAGACTACGCTCCCGTCTTAATACAGCTTTTGCCGACTCCCTCAGGGAGCTTGGCGAGCTTGCCATTTTTGCTATTGATGGCGCTCCTTCGCTTTCCCCGGCGGCATTGACCGCTTAAACGCAGACTTCTAGGGTTTTTCATGACGCGCTACATCTTCGTCACGGGTGGTGTTGTTTCTTCATTGGGGAAAGGCATCGCCTCGGCTTCACTGGCGGCCATCCTGGAGGCGCGGGGCCTGAAGGTCACCATGCTCAAGCTGGACCCTTACATCAACGTCGATCCGGGCACCATGAGCCCGTTCCAGCACGGTGAGGTGTTCGCCACCCACGACGGCGCCGAGACCGACCTCGACCTGGGTCACTACGAGCGGTTCATCCGCACCACGATGACCAAGAGCAACAACTTCACCACCGGTCGTGTGTACGAGGACGTACTGCGCAAGGAGCGCCGTGGTGATTACCTGGGCGCGACCATTCAGGTCATCCCGCACATCACCGACGAGATCAAGCGTCGCATCATCAAGGGCGCAGGCGATGCCGACGTGGCCCTGGTGGAAATCGGCGGCACCGTGGGTGACATCGAATCGCAACCGTTCCTCGAGGCCATCCGCCAACTGCGTGTGGAAGTGGGCGCCAAGCGCGCGATGCTGATGCACCTGACCCTGGTGCCGTACATCGCCACCGCTGGTGAGACCAAGACCAAGCCGACTCAGCACTCGGTCAAGGAACTGCGCTCCATCGGCCTGCAGCCTGACGTGCTGGTGTGCCGCTCCGATCACCCGATCGATGTCTCCTCACGCCGCAAGATCGCCCTGTTCACCAACGTCGAAGAGCGTGCGGTGATCAGCCTGGAAGACGTCGACACCATCTACAAGATTCCGGGCGTGCTGCATGCTCAGGGTCTGGATGACTTCGTCGTCGAGCGTTTCGGCCTAGAGTGCGGCGGCGCCGACCTGTCCGAGTGGGATCGCGTCGTCGATGCCAAGCTCAATCCGGAAAAAGAAGTCACCATCGCCATGGTCGGTAAGTACATGGAGCTGCTGGACGCGTACAAGTCGCTGATCGAAGCGATGAGCCACGCCGGCATCCAGAACCGTACCAAGGTCAACCTGCGTTATATCGACTCCGAAGACATCGAGAACCAGGGCACTGGCCTGCTCGAAGGCGTCGATGCCATCCTGGTGCCGGGCGGCTTCGGTCTGCGTGGCGTGGAAGGCAAGATCAAGACCGTGCAGTACGCTCGCGAGAACAAGATTCCCTATCTGGGCATCTGCCTCGGCATGCAGGTAGCGGTCATCGAGTACGCCCGTAACGTCGTGGGTTGGACTGACGCCAACTCTTCCGAATTCGACATGGCCAGTGCTCATCCGGTGGTGGGCCTGATTACCGAATGGCAGGACGCAACTGGCGCCACCGAGCAGCGCAGTGAAAGCTCTGACCTGGGCGGCACCATGCGCCTGGGTGCGCAGGATTGCCAACTGCTGAGCGGCTCCAAGGTACACGACTGCTATGGCAAGGACGTGATCGTCGAACGTCACCGTCACCGTTACGAGGTGAACAACAACCTGCTGCCGAAGCTGACCGAGGCTGGCCTGAAGGTCACCGGCCGTTCTGGCGACGGTGCACTGGTCGAAGTGGTCGAGGCGCCGGATCATCCGTGGTTCGTCGCCTGCCAGTTCCATCCTGAGTTCACCTCCACGCCGCGTGACGGCCATCCGCTGTTCAGCGGTTTCGTCAATGCTGCCCTGGCGCAGAAAGCGAAGAAGGCTTAAGGCATGGCACAGAAGATCATCAAGGTTCGCGACATCGAGATCGCTAACGACAAGCCTTTCGTGCTGTTCGGTGGTATCAACGTGCTCGAGTCGCGCGACCTGGCCATGCAGGCCTGCGAGGAGTACGTACGGGTGACCGAGAAGCTCGGCATTCCCTACGTGTTCAAGGCCAGCTTCGACAAGGCCAACCGTTCTTCCATCACCTCCTTCCGTGGCCCTGGCCTGGAAGAGGGCATGAAGATCTTCGAGGAACTGAAGAAGACTTTTGGCGTGCCGGTGATCACCGATGTGCATGAGCCGCACCAAGCGGCTGCCGTGGCCGAAGTGTGCGACATCATCCAGTTGCCGGCTTTCCTGTCGCGGCAGACCGATCTGGTAGTGGCCATGGCCAAGACCGGCGCGGTGATCAACATCAAGAAGGCGCAGTTCCTCGCTCCGCAGGAAATGAAGCACATCCTGGCCAAGTGCGAAGAGGCCGGTAACGATCAGTTGATTCTTTGCGAGCGTGGTTCCTCCTTCGGTTACAACAACTTGGTAGTGGACATGCTCGGCTTCGGCATCATGAAGCAGTTTGAGTACCCGGTGTTCTTCGACGTGACCCACGCCCTGCAGATGCCGGGTGGTCGCGCCGACTCTGCTGGTGGTCGTCGCGCTCAGGTTACCGACCTAGCCAAGGCCGGCATGAGTCAGGGCCTGGCAGGCTTGTTCCTGGAGGCGCATCCGGATCCGGAAAACGCCAAGTGCGACGGTCCATGCGCCCTGCGCCTGAACAAGCTGGAGCCGTTCCTAACTCAGCTCAAGCAGCTGGATGACCTTATCAAGAGTTTTCCTCCGATCGAGACTGCCTGAGCCGGTTGTAATCCGGTAAAGTGCCGCCCGAGAAAAATCCCCCTGACCCGTGAGTCAGTGTGAGCCGTCGATCTGCCCTCGGGCAGCGACGGCCCAGTGCAGCCTGCTGCTGCCGGCTTATCGTCAACCTTTGGAGCGTTATCAAGAATGGCAAAGATCGTCGACATCAAGGGTCGTGAGGTTCTCGACTCCCGTGGTAACCCCACCGTGGAAGCGGATGTAATTCTGGAAGGCGGCATCGTCGGCAGCGCATGCGCTCCGTCCGGCGCCTCCACTGGCTCGCGCGAAGCGCGGGAGCTGCGTGACGGCGACAAGAGCCGTTACCGGGGCAAGGGCGTGCTGAAGGCCGTCGCCAACATCAACGGCCCGATCCGTGACCTGCTGCTGGGCAAAGACGCTGTCGACCAGAAAGCTCTGGATCGCGCGATGATCGAGCTCGACGGTACCGAGAACAAGGCGACTCTGGGCGCCAACGCCATCCTCGCTGTGTCCCTGGCTGCCGCCAAGGCCGCTGCTCAGGCCAAGGGCGTGCCGCTGTACGCGCACATCGCTGATCTGAATGGCACCCCGGGTGTCTACTCCATGCCGGTACCGATGATGAACATCATCAACGGCGGCGAGCATGCCGACAACAACGTCGACATCCAGGAATTCATGGTGCAGCCGGTTGGCGCCAAGAATTTCGCCGACGCCCTGCGCATGGGCGCCGAGATCTTCCATCACCTCAAAGCGGTGCTCAAGGCCCGTGGCCTGAACACCGCTGTGGGTGACGAAGGCGGCTTCGCGCCGAACCTGGCTTCCAACGAAGATGCCCTGGCCGCCATCGCCGAAGCCGTTGCCAACGCCGGCTACAAGCTGGGAGACGACGTGACCCTGGCGCTGGACTGCGCATCGAGCGAGTTCTACAAGGACGGTCAATACGACCTGGCCGGCGAAGGCAAGGTATTCAGCGGTGAAGGCTTTGCCGACTACCTGGCTGGCCTGACCGAGCGTTACCCGATCATCTCCATCGAAGACGGCATGGACGAGTCCGACTGGGCCAGTTGGAAAGTTCTGACCGACAAGATTGGCGCCAAGGTACAGCTGGTTGGCGACGATCTGTTCGTCACCAATACCAAGATCCTCAAGCGCGGCATCGACGAGCAGATTGGTAACTCGATCCTGATCAAGTTCAACCAGATCGGCTCGCTGACCGAGACCCTGGAAGCCATCCAGATGGCCAAGGCCGCTGGCTTCACCGCCGTGATCTCGCACCGCAGCGGTGAAACCGAAGACAGCACCATCGCCGACCTGGCTGTAGGTACTGCCGCCGGTCAGATCAAAACTGGTTCGCTGTGCCGTTCCGACCGTGTTTCCAAGTACAACCAGCTGCTGCGCATCGAAGAGCAACTGGCTGGCAAGGCCCCGTACAAAGGCCGCGCCGAGTTCCGCGGCTAAGCACTGCGTGGTATGAAAGGGCGACGCAAGTCGCCCTTTTTCGTGGTTATTCCAGCGTTTGCGCTGCATGCTGTAGGAGCGGATTTATCCGCGATTTTTCGCGGCTGAAGCCGCTCCTACAAAGTCTGCGTCATTGCGGGCATGGCCTTTTTCGTGGACGCTTCGTCGATCTCTGGGAACCAATGCACGGATGCAGGTACCGAAACCCCATGTCACTCATCAGACGGCTTCTTTTCAAGCATGAACGCAGCCCCTACCATGCCGATGACTCAATCTGCGAGCCGCTCCATGCGTAGTCCGTATTGGCTGTTTATCGTGCTGATCCTGTTGTTGGCTGGCCTGCAGTATCGTCTGTGGGTGGGCGACGGCAGCCTGGCTGCTGCCAGCCGTCTGCAACAGCAGATCGCCGAACAGAAGGGCGAGAACGAGCGTTTGCTGGAGCGCAATCGTATCCTCGAGGCCGAAGTTATGGAGCTCAAGCGCGGCATGGAAACCGTGGAAGAGCGGGCGCGTCAGGAGCTGGGCATGCTCAAAGAGGGTGAGACCCTCTATCTGCTGACTGAATGACCACGAAATTCTGGCTGGTGATTCCAGCTGCCGGTGTCGGCGCGCGGATGGCCGCCAACCGGCCCAAGCAGTACCTGCAGATCGCCGGCCGCTGCATTCTTGAACATACTCTGCACTGTTTTCTTGACCATCCCGGTCTGCTGGGAGCTGTGGTGTGCGTGGCCGTGGATGACCCGTTCTGGCCGCAACTGCCTGTGGCAAACGATGCGCGTATCCGTCGGGCGCCTGGCGGTCACGAACGCGCCGACTCGGTATTGGCAGGGCTGGAAGCGCTATTCGCAGGGGGCGCGGACAGCGAGGATTGGGTGCTGGTGCATGACGCGGCACGACCCAATCTGGCCTGGGAAGACCTTGAGCGACTACTGGACAGCCTGGCCAATGACCCGGTTGGCGGCCTGCTGGCAGTGCCGGCGCGCGACACGCTCAAGCGTGCCGGAAGTGATGGCAGGGTGTTGGAGACTGTGGACCGTAGCGTGATCTGGCAGGCTTACACGCCGCAGATGTTTCGTCTGGGCGCGCTGCGCGAGGCTCTGGCGCAAGCGCTGAAAGAAGGTGTGGCAGTGACCGATGAAGCTTCGGCCATGGAGTGGGCAGGGCAGTCGCCCCGGCTCATCGAGGGCCGGGCGGACAACCTCAAGGTCACCCGCCCGGAAGATCTGCATTATCTACAACGTATCTGGCGCGAGAGTCGCTGAGCGATCCGCAGCATCAGTGCGTCCAGCGCTTGGCGTCTTTGCCCAGGTTGCGATCCAGCGCGTTGGTCAGCTTGTTCATGGCACCGTCGATTGCCTGCTGCAGTTCGCTGGCATCGTGGGAAACCGTCAGCGGGTCGCGTCCTTTCATCCGCGCCTCGACTTTGCAGCGCTTGTCCTGCGGGCCACTTTTGAGCGCGTTCTCGTCGGAGAGATGAATTTCGATCCGGGTGAGGTGGTCCTCGTAGCGCTGGAGCTTGTCCCGGACGCGACCGCGAATGTCGTCCTTGAAGTCCATCGAGAAGGTGACGTGCTTACCACTGTTGACCAGAACCTGCATAACCATGTCCTCATGTAGCTGAGTTCGTGAGGCCCCGTTTGAGCGGGGTGCATAGGTTGTGACGCGGTCGTCTCGCCCGAGTTTCGCCCTGACTTGTGACATTCCATGACTGTTCAGCTGGGTGACAAGGTTGTTGCAAAATCTCAGGCGGGAGTGAGGTATTCGGAGCGTTGGCTGAGTCCTTGCTGCAGGGCGTCGATCAACTGGCGTACCTTGGGCGAAAGGTGACGTTGCTGTGGGTAAAGTGCCCAAACTGCGGTATTGGGTGGGCGATGCTGCTCCAGTAGAGAGGTCAGCCGCCCGCTACGCAGATGTTCGAGGACGTAGTAATCGGGTAGCTGGCACAGGCCAAAACCGCGTAGCGCAGCGTCGAGCACTGCCTGGCCGCTGTTGCAGCGCCAGTTGCCCTGCACCCGCACCTGGGTTTCCCGGCCATTTTCGGCGAAGCTCCAGGTCTCGCTGCTGCCGATCAGGCAATTGTGGCGCGCCAGCTCCGACAGCGAATGAGGGCGGCCGTAGCGTTGCAGGTACTCGGGTGCCGCGCACAGGTACATCTCGCGGGGGGCCAGGCGTGCGGCCATGAGCCGTGAGTCCTGCAGGCGCCCCAGGCGGATGGCCAGGTCCAGGCCATCGTGCAGCAGGTCGAGCGGGCGGTTGGACAGTTCTATCTCGACGCGCAATTGTGGATGTCGCGCCATGAAGTCATTGACCAGTGGCACGATGAAGCGCTCGCCATACGCCACGGCGCAGGTCATGCGTAGCAGCCCTTTGGGTTCGGCGCCAAGATCGCCGACTGCACGCAACGCTTCTTCGCGGGCATCCTGCAGGCGCTGACAGTGTTGCAGAAACAACTGGCCGGCCTCGGTCAGGGCTACCCGCCTGGTGCTGCGGTAGAACAGACGGCTCTGCAGGCGCTCTTCCAGGCGTGCGACCTGGCGGCTGACCTGCGAAGTGGACAATCCCAAGCGCTCGGCCGCCGCACTAAACTGCCCGCACTCGGCCACGGCGACGAATTCGTCGAGTCCTTCCCAGCGATTCATCGACACCCCTTCTCCCGTGTACCTGATTGCATTCGTGCTGCGCCTTTGGGAGCTCGCTGTGCGTGATCCGAGTGCAGCCGGCGACAGGCCTGCTTTTGTACGGGAAGGCTAACATTATTTCTGTGTGGCAATAATGTTTTGCTATTTCGCTGATTATCTCTTGATGGCCGTGAACTAGACTGCCTGCCATTGTCCACGCTCCCTGGAGAGAACTGCCATGATCAAGTCCCGCGCCGCCGTTGCCTTCGCCCCGAATGAGCCCCTGAAAATCGTCGAGGTCGATGTCGCGCCACCTCAGGCCGGAGAGGTGCTGGTACGTATTGTCGCTACCGGCGTCTGCCACACCGATGCCTATACCCTGTCCGGCCAGGACAGCGAGGGCGTGTTCCCCTGCATTCTCGGTCACGAAGGTGGCGGTATCGTCGAGGCGGTGGGTGAGGGCGTCACTTCGCTGGCGGTCGGCGACCACGTGATTCCGCTGTACACCGCTGAATGCGGCGAGTGCAAATTTTGCAAATCCAACAAGACCAACCTGTGCAGCTCGGTACGCGCCACCCAGGGCAAGGGGCTGATGCCCGATGGCACCAGCCGCTTCTCCTACAACGGCGAGCCGGTCTACCACTACATGGGTTGCTCGACCTTCTCCGAGTACACCGTGCTGCCGGAAGTGTCTCTGGCGAAGATTCCCAAGGAGGCGCCGCTGGAGAAGGTCTGCCTGCTTGGCTGCGGCGTGACCACCGGTATTGGCGCCGTGCTCAATACCGCCAAGGTTACCGAGGGCTCCACCGTGGCCATCTTCGGTTTGGGTGGCATTGGTCTGGCGGCGATCATCGGCGCCAAGATGGCCAAGGCTTCGCGCATCATCGGCATCGATATCAACCCGGCCAAGGAAGCTGTGGCGCGTGAGCTGGGCATCACCGATTTCGTCAATCCGAAGGAGCACAGCAAGCCGATTCAGGAGGTCATCGTCGAGATGACCGATGGCGGCGTCGACTACAGCTTCGAGTGCATCGGCAACGTGCAACTGATGCGCGCTGCGCTGGAGTGCTGCCACAAGGGCTGGGGCGAGTCGACCATCATCGGCGTGGCACCAGCTGGTGCCGAGATCAGCACCCGTCCGTTCCAGCTGGTCACCGGTCGTGTCTGGCGTGGCAGCGCCTTCGGTGGGGTCAAGGGTCGTACCGAGCTGCCCAGCTATGTCGAGAAGTCGCAGAGCGGTGAAATTCCGCTGGACACCTTCATCACCCACAACCTGCCGCTGGAAGAAATCAACGAGGCGTTTGAGCTGATGCATGAAGGCAAGAGCATCCGCACCGTCATTCATTTCTGATGAAACACCGTGCGGCCTCATGGCTGCGCGGATCCTCGCGGGGTGCGCTGTGCGCACCGCAACCCCTTGGTGCGCATGGCGCACCCTACGGAGCGGCTCATGACCCTCGAAATCGTTTCCAGCAACAAGAGCTTTGGCGGCTGGCACAAGCGCTATCGCCATCGTTCCAGCAGTCTCAACTGCGACATGGTGTTTGCCGTCTACCTACCACCCCAGGCCGAACAGGGTGCCAAGCTGCCAGTGTTGTATTGGCTGAGCGGCCTGACCTGTACCGACGAGAACTTCATGCAGAAAGCCGGCGCCCAGCGCATGGCGGCCGAGCTCGGGTTGATCATCGTCGCGCCTGACACCAGCCCGCGTGGCGAAGGCGTGGCCGACGACGCCAATGGTGCCTATGACTTCGGCCTCGGCGCAGGTTTCTACGTCAATGCCACCCAGGAACCCTTCGCCCGCCACTACCGCATGTACGACTACGTGGTGCAGGAGCTGCCGGCATTGATCGAGGCCAATTTCCCTGTATCGGACAAGCGCGGTATCGCCGGCCATTCCATGGGTGGCCACGGTGCGCTGATCTGCGCGCTGAAGAATCCGGGACGTTATCAGTCGGTATCGGCCTTTTCACCGATCAGCAATCCGATGAACTGTCCTTGGGGCGAGAAGGCCTTTTCCCTGTACCTGGGCGAGGAGCGTTCGCGCTGGCGCGAGTGGGATGCCAGCGTGCTGATCGCCGAGGCTGGCGAGAAGCTGCCGATCCTGGTCGATCAGGGTGATCGTGATGATTTCCTCGACGGCCAGCTCAAACCGCAGGTACTGCAGGCTGCGGCCAAGGCCGCTGCTCATCCGCTGACCCTGCGCATGCAGCCAGGCTATGACCACAGCTACTACTTCATCGCCAGCTTCATCGACGATCACCTGCGTCACCATGCAGCCGCTTTGCTCCCGGCGTAACCCGGATGAAATCCGGGGCGCGAATTTCCCGGATTTCATCCGGGTTACGGGGCAATGCGGTTAGAATCACGCCCTGACTTTTTCAGGGCGTTGTTCTTTATGCGTATCGGTCATGGCTATGACGTACACCGCTTCGGCGAGGGCGATTTCATCACCCTCGGCGGCGTACGGATTCCCCATAAGTTTGGTCTTGTCGCTCATTCCGACGGCGACGTGCTGCTGCACGCGCTTAGCGATGCCCTGCTCGGTGCAGTAGCGCTGGGCGATATCGGCAAACATTTCCCCGATACCGATCCGACTTTCAAAGGCGCCGATAGCCGTGCGCTGCTGCGCCATGTGATGGGCCTGGTGCGTGGCAAGGGCTACGCGGTGGGTAACGTCGATGCCACCATCATCGCTCAGGCACCGAAGATGGCGCCGCATATCCAGAGCATGCGCGAGCGCATTGCCGAGGATCTGGGTATCGAACTGGATCAGGTCAACGTCAAGGCCACCACCACCGAGAAGCTCGGTTTCACCGGGCGTGAGGAAGGTATCGCGGTGCATGCCGTCGCCTTGCTGGTCAAGGCATGAACGAGCTGCAACTGCTGGGGCCGCGCGCCCATGGCGAGGCCTGTGGTCGTGCGGTACTCAAGGCCACTGCCGAGGATTTTCAGGTCGATGAAGTACTGGATATCCCGCTCACTGGCCAGGGTGAGCATCTGTGGTTGTGGGTGGAAAAGCGCGGCCTGAATACCGAGGAAGCCGCCCGGCGTATCGCCCGCGCTGCCGGCCTGCCGCTCAAGGCGGTCAGTTACGCGGGGCTCAAGGATCGCCAGGCGCTGACCCGACAGTGGTTCAGCCTGCACCTGCCGGGCAAGGCCGACCCTGATCTGGTCGCTGCGCAGGGCGATGATCTGGTCATCCTGCGCAGCCAGCGACACAACCGCAAATTGCAGCGTGGTGCCCATGCCGCCAATGGTTTCACCTTGCGCCTGACTGCCCTGGAGGCGGACCGCGATGCGCTGGAGCAGCGCCTGCAGCGTATCGCCGAGCAAGGCGTGCCCAACTATTTCGGCTTGCAGCGCTTTGGCTTCGATGGCGGCAACGTCGAGCAGGCGCGTGATTTTGCCTCGCGCCAGGAGTTGCCGGTGCAACGCAATCTGCGTTCGCGCCTGCTCTCATCGGCGCGCAGTTACCTGTTCAATCAGGTGCTGGCCAAGCGCGTGGCTGCCGGCACCTGGAACCAGGCGCAGGTCGGCGACCTGCTGGCCTTCACTGCCAGTCGTAGTTTCTTCATGGCTGGCGAGGCCGAGTGTGTTGACCCGCGCCTGGCTATTCTCGATCTGCATCCCACCGGCCCGCTTTGGGGGGACGGTCCGTTGCCGACCGCTGGTGAGACCCAGCAGCTGGAGCAGGCGGTGGCCGATGAGGCCGGGCAACTGGTGCAATGGCTGATCAAGGCGGACATGGCGCACGAACGGCGAATTCTGCGCCTCCCCATCGGCGGCCTGTCATGGCATTATCCCGAACCCGATATTCTGCAACTTGCATTCGTCCTGCCGGCCGGGTGTTTCGCCACCGTGGTGGTGCGCGAATTGCTCGATCTGGTGCCAGCAGGGCAGACGGATACTCCATGCGAATTCTGATTTCCAACGACGACGGGGTGAACGCACCCGGTATCGCTGCGTTGCACCAAGCGCTGGCCGACTATGCCGAGTGCGTAGTGATCGCGCCTACCGAAGATAAGAGCGGCGCCAGCAGCGCACTGACGCTCGATCGTCCGCTACATCCCATGGCCTTGGCCAATGGCTACATCAGCCTCAATGGCACGCCGACCGATTGCGTGCACCTGGGGCTCAATGGCTTGCTCGAGCAGACGCCGGACATGGTCGTCTCTGGCATCAATCTGGGGGCTAACCTGGGTGATGACGTGCTCTATTCCGGCACCGTCGCCGCCGCGCTCGAAGGACGTTTCCTGAGCAAGCCAGCGTTCGCTTTCTCGCTGCTGTCGCGTCTTCCCGACAACCTGCCGACCGCTGCCTATTTCGCTCGTAAACTGGTCGAGGCGCACGAGCGGCTCGAACTGCCGCCGCGTACCGTGCTCAATGTCAACGTGCCGAATCTGCCGCTGGAACATATTCGTGGCGTGCAGCTGACCCGCCTTGGCCCGCGCGCGCGCGCGGCGGCTCCGGTCAAGGTGGTCAACCCGCGTGGCAAGGAAGGTTACTGGATTGCTGCAGCCGGTGATGTCGAGGATGGCAGTCAGGGCACCGATTTCCATGCCGTGATGCAAGGTTATGTATCGATCACGCCGCTACGGCTTGATCGCACGTTCAATGAGGCTCTCGAATCTATGGATGGCTGGTTGGAGGGCATCTTCTGATGCGTGGCCAGGACGACATGCAGCGCAGCGGGATCGGCATGACCTCGCAGCGCACCCGTGAGCGATTGATCCAGCGCCTCTATGAGGAAGGACTGTCGAACGCTCGGGTACTGGAAGTGATCCGCCGTACGCCGCGTCATCTGTTCGTCGATGAGGCCCTGGCGCACCGCGCCTATGAAGACACGGCGCTGCCCATCGGGCATAACCAGACGATTTCCCAGCCGTACATGGTCGGCCGCATGACCGAACTGCTGCTGGCCGCTGGCCCGCTGGACAAGGTGCTGGAGATCGGTACCGGTTCCGGTTACCAGACCGCCGTGCTGGCACAGCTGGTCGAGCGGGTGTTCTCTGTGGAGCGCATTCAGGTGCTGCAGGATCGCGCCAAGGAGCGTCTGGCCGAACTCAAGCTGCGCAACGTGGTCTTTCGCTGGGGTGATGGCTGGGAAGGTTGGAACGCGCTCGGTCCGTACAACGGCATCATCGTCACCGCCGCCGCCGCGCAAGTACCGCAGGCCTTGCTCGATCAACTGGCTCCAGGTGGACGGCTGGTCATCCCGGTCGGCAGTGGCGATGTGCAGCAGTTGTTGCTGATCGTACGCGAAGAGCAGGGCTTTTCCCGGCATGTGCTCGACGCGGTGCGTTTCGTGCCATTACTCAACGGGCCGCTGGCCTGATCGCTTTTTCGCTCCGGAAGGATCCATGAAGAAACATTTTCTGCTCTATGCCAAGGGCTTGGCCATGGGCGCTGCAGATGTCGTGCCCGGCGTTTCCGGTGGCACCATCGCTTTCATCAGTGGCATTTATGACGAGCTGCTGCGCTCTATTGCCAGCATTCCCGAAGCGCTCCTGCTCCTGCTGCGTGGTCGCATCAAGGACGCCTGGCAGATGGCCAATGCGACCTTTCTGCTGGTGCTGCTGTGCGGCATCCTCACCAGTGTCCTGACGCTCGCGCGCCTGATCACCTATTTGCTGCACCATCATCCGATTCCGGTGTGGTCGTTTTTCTTCGGATTGATTCTGGTGTCCACCTATTTGGTGGGGCGCGAGATCGGGCGGTGGAACTGGAGCAGGGTGGTGAGTTTTGTGCTCGGTCTGGCTTTCGCCTACTGGATCACCGTCGCGGCGCCCATGCAGTGGGGCAGTGACCTGCCGACTCTGTTTCTGGCTGGTGCCATCGCTATCTGCGCAATGATCCTGCCGGGTATTTCGGGCAGTTTCATCCTGCTTCTGCTGGGTCTTTACTCGGTGGTATTGGGGGCGGTGAAAGAGCTCGATCTTATGGTCTTGGCGGTGTTTGCCAGCGGTTGTCTGGTTGGCATTCTCAGTTTCGCTCGCCTGCTCAGTTGGCTGCTTTCACGTTGGCGTGACCTCAGTCTGGCGTTTCTCGCTGGCCTGATGCTGGGTTCGCTGAACAAGGTCTGGCCCTGGAAGGAGACCCTGAGCTGGCGTATCGACAGTAAGGGCGAGCAGGTACCGTTACTGGAGAGCAACCTGCTGCCAGGGAAATTTGCCGAAATCAGTGGTCAGGATCCGCAGTTGCTGTTTGCCGTTGCACTGGCAATCGGCGGCATCGTTCTGGTGCTCGGTTTGGAGTGGCTGGCGAGTCGTCGGCCAGTCGATACTGGTCGCGCTGAATAAATACGGCACAATAGGCGTCGTACTCGGAATCATTCAGGGAGCTGTTGGGTGAGTTGGACCGTCCTTCACGTGCTAGTCCGCGCAGTAGCAGCCATTCGCCTGCCTCTGGCCATGCTTGCTGCCTCCGCGTTGGTCGGCTGTGCCAGCTCGCCCCCAGGCGGTGTGCAGGTAGTCGACCGTGGACAGAACCAGGGGCGTGCTCCAGTAGTACAGCGTCAGCCCGTACGCAGTGGCCACTATGTGGTGCAGCGTGGCGACACGCTCTATTCCATTGCCTTTCGTTTCGGCTGGGACTGGAAGGCGCTGGCTGCCCATAACGGCCTGCGTGATCCTTACGTGATCCGTGTTGGCCAGACGATCCGTTTCGACAACCGCCCGGTGGGTAACAGTCAGCCGGTCGCTTCGGCACCGCCTCCAACCACCTCGACGGTTATCACCCAACCAGTGCCCAGTCGTCCGCCGGTTGCCGTGACTGCGCCGCCTGCAACTCAGCCCGCTCGCCCGCCGGTAGCCAATACGCCAGCGACCACGCCAGTCACTCCAGTGAGTCGTTCTGCCAGCGGTTGGTCCTGGCCAACTGAAGGCACTGTGATCAGTCGTTTTTCCTCAAACGGTAGTTTGAATAAAGGCATTGATATCGCTGGGCAATTAGGCCAGCCTGTTTTAGCTGCGTCTGATGGATCAGTGGTGTACGCCGGGAGTGGTTTGCGGGGCTACGGCGAGTTGATCATCATCAAGCACAGCGATACCTACGTAAGTGCTTACGGTCATAACCGCAGGTTGTTGGTACGGGAGGGGCAGCAGGTCAAAGCCGGGCAAAGTATTGCCGAAATGGGGTCCACAGGGGCCGACCGGGTGAAGCTGCACTTCGAGATTCGCCGCCAAGGTAAACCTGTCGATCCGCTGCAATATCTGCCACGTCGTTGATCCGTCGCTGACCCGTTCCATCACGTAGGAGGGACGGGCTCAGGTGTGGCCAGGACGGTTCCGCCAGAGTCTGTTGTCGAACTCAGCTAGGGACAACAACAATGGCTCTCATCAAAAAAGAAGCGCCGGAGTTTGACGTCGACGATGAACTGCTCCTCATGGAGCCAGGCATCGTTTTCGGCGAGGTTCAGGGCGATGAGGTGGAAGCACCGGTCGCACGTACCAAGGCCAAGAACGCCACCCCCTCCAAGCAGCACAAATACATCGACTACACCCGGGCGCTAGACGCCACTCAGCTTTACCTCAACGAAATCGGTTTCTCTCCCTTGCTCACTCCCGAAGAGGAAGTGCACTTCGCGCGCCTGGCGCAGAAGGGCGATCCTGCCGGGCGCAAACGCATGATCGAGAGCAACCTGCGCCTGGTCGTGAAGATCGCTCGGCGTTACGTCAACCGTGGTCTCTCTCTGCTCGATCTGATCGAGGAGGGCAACCTCGGCTTGATTCGCGCCGTGGAAAAATTCGATCCGGAGCGGGGGTTCCGTTTCTCGACCTATGCAACCTGGTGGATCCGCCAGACCATCGAACGCGCCATCATGAACCAGACGCGAACCATCCGTTTGCCGATTCATGTGGTCAAGGAGCTCAACGTATACCTGCGTGCAGCTCGTGAGCTGACCCAGAAGCTTGACCATGAGCCTTCTGCGGAAGAAATTGCCAACCTGCTGGAAAAACCGGTGGGCGAGGTCAAGCGCATGCTCGGCCTCAACGAACGAGTGTCCTCGGTGGACGTCTCGCTTGGTCCGGATTCGGACAAGACGCTGCTCGACACCCTGACCGATGATCGCCCGACCGATCCCTGCGAACTGTTGCAGGACGATGATCTGTCGCAGAGCATTGATCAGTGGCTCTCCGACCTGACCGACAAACAACGGGAAGTTGTTGTGCGTCGCTTCGGTCTGCGCGGCCATGAAAGTTGTACCCTTGAAGAAGTGGGGCAGGAGATCGGCCTGACCCGCGAGCGGGTGCGGCAGATTCAGGTTGAGGCGCTCAAGCGTCTGCGGGAAATCCTGGAGAAGAACGGCTTGTCCAGCGACGCCTTGTTCCAGTGAGGTTTCGCTTCGATCATGAACCCGGCTCCGGCCGGGTTTTTTATGCGACCCCATGTAAGTCATCGCTTACAGGTGTTGTCAGTGTTTGTGTTGAAAACCCAGCTCTTTTACTGAATTTGTTTTTAAATTATTGTTTTATAAGGTTTTTATAAAATAAGTGAACAGGCGGTATAAATTTTGGCCGGGTTGTGCCGCTGCCCGTAACAGCTAATATCACACCCGTGCTCAGGGACAAGCACAGATCATCAGGACGATGATCAGGAACATCGCAAGAAGCGATTCATCAGGATGATGAGTTGGGAAATAAAGGGATTAGGGAATAAAAGTGGGCGGCGCGAGCCGCCCCTTTTTTTGCGCGTGCTGTTTGTGGCGCCAGCCTGGCGGGCAGTCGGCCCGGAGCCTGAAAGTAAAAGACCCGCACTTGGCGGGTCTTTGTGTTTCAGGGCGAACTCAGCGCTCCAGGTGTTGCAGCTTGTCCTTCACGCCATCCCACTCTTCGGCGTCCGGCAGTGCATCTTTCTTCTCGGTGATGTTCGGCCACACTTCGGCCAGATCGGCGTTCAGTTCGATGAACTCCTGCTGATCCTCTGGTACCTCGTCTTCCGAGAAGATCGCTTGCGCAGGGCACTCCGGCTCGCACAGGGCGCAATCAATGCACTCATCCGGGTGAATGACCAGGAAGTTCGGGCCTTCGTAGAAGCAGTCGACCGGGCAGACTTCCACACAGTCGGTGTATTTGCACTTGATGCAGTTGTCGGTGACGACGAAGGTCATGTCTGATTCTCTCCTCGGGCGGCGGCCTGGGCCCTTTCTGTGAAGGGCTGTCAGGCGCTCTGTATGTGGCCGCGGCTCAGGCTGTAAACCGGGCGGTCGTAAAATTGCGCGCGATTCTAGCAGTTTGTTGTATTGAACGTTAGATCTGCGTCTTCCATGTATATAACAGCTCCAGCGCCTTGCGCGGAGTCAGATCATCCGGGTTGATCTTGTGCAATTGCTCCAGCAGTGGGTGCGGCACGCTGGCGAACAGGTCACTCTGCATCGGCGCTTGCGGCTGGCCGGGCGCCTGGCGTGGCAGATCGTGCGGCAGGCTGGTGGCCTCCAGGCGCGCCAGGTGCTCGCGTGCGCGGCTGATCACCGTGCCGGGTACACCAGCCAGTTGCGCTACGGCCAGGCCGTAGCTCTGGCTCGCGGGGCCTGGCTGAACGTGGTGGAGGAAGACGATGCGCTCGTTGTGCTCGGTGGCCGAGAGGTGCACGTTGGCCACCACCGGCTCGCTTTCCGGCAACACGGTCAGCTCGAAATAGTGTGTGGCGAACAGGGTGAAGGCGCGTAGGCGCGCTAGGTGCTCGGCGGCTGACCAGGCCAGCGACAGGCCGTCGAAGGTACTGGTGCCGCGGCCGACCTCGTCCATTAGCACCAGGCTACGCTCGCTGGCGTTGTGCAGGATGTTGGCAGTTTCGCTCATCTCCACCATGAAGGTGGAACGGCCGCCAGCCAGGTCATCGCTCGAGCCGATACGGGTGAAGATACGATCGACCAGCGACAGCTCGCAGGCCGCCGCCGGCACGAAGCTGCCGATATGGGCCAGCAGCACGATCAGCGCAGTCTGGCGCATGTAGGTGGATTTACCACCCATGTTCGGCCCCGTGATGACCAGCATGCGGCGGCTGTCGTCGAGATCCAGATCGTTGGCCACGAAGGGCGTGGTCAGCACCTGCTCGACCACCGGGTGGCGGCCCTGGTCGATACGCATACATGGTTCGTCGACGAAACGCGGGCGATTCAGGTCAAGGTTCAGCGAGCGCTCGGCCAGGTTGCTCAGTACGTCCAGTTCGGCGAGGGCCGCGGCACTATCCTGCAGCGGCGCCAGATGGCCGATCAGGCGCTCGAGCAACTCGTCGTAGAGCATTTTTTCGCGGGCCAGGGCGCGGCTCTTGGCCGACAAGGCCTTGTCTTCGAACTCCTTCAGCTCCGGGGTGATGAAGCGCTCGGCGCCTTTGAGCGTCTGTCGGCGGATGTAGTCAGCCGGCGCCGATTCGGCCTGCTTGGTCGGCAATTCGATGAAGTAGCCGTGTACGCGGTTGTAGCCGACCTTGAGGTTGGCCAGGCCGGTACGCTCCTTCTCCCGAGCTTCCAGATCCATGAGGAACTGGCCGGCGTTCTCGCTCATCGCCTGCAGCTCGTCCAGCTCGGCGTCGTAGCCGGTTTTCAGCACGCCGCCGTCACGGATCACCGCCGGCGGGTTGTCGATGATGGCGCGGGCCAGCAGGTCGGCCAGTTCCGGGTAGGTGGAGATGCTGCCGGCCAGCTGTTGCAGGTGCGGGGTGTCCAGCGTGGTCATCGCCATCTGCAGTTCGGGCAGTGCCGCCAGAGCGTCGCGCAGGCGGGCGAGGTCGCGTGGGCGGGCGTTGCGCAGGCCGATGCGGGCAAGGATGCGTTCCAGGTCGCCGATTTCCTTGAGCTGCGGTTGCAGCGTTTCGAAGCGATATCCATCGAGCAGGCGGGCGATGGCGTCCTGGCGCGCCTCCAGCACAGCGCGATCACGCAGCGGGCGGTTCAGCCAACGGCCCAGCAGGCGGCTGGCCATGGCGGTCTGGCAGCGATCCATCACCGACTGCAGAGTGTTGTCGCGGCCGCCGGCGAGGTTGATGTCCAGCTCCAGGTTGCGCCGGCTGGCGCCGTCTAGGATCACCGTGTCGTCCAGGCGCTCGTGACGCAGGCTGCGCAGGTGGGGCAGGGCGGTGCGCTGGGTTTCTTTGGCATAGCCGAGCAGGCAGCCGGCGGCGCCGATGGCCAGGGTCAGGTTTTCGCAGCCGAAGCCTTTCAGGTCCTGAGTGCTGAATTGCTGGCACAGGCTCTTGAAGGCACTGTCGCGGTCGAAATCCCACGGTGCGCGGCGGCGCGAGCCTTTGCGCTTCTCGGCGGGCAGACCTTGCGGCCAGTCATCCGGGATCAGCAGCTCGGCGGGGCTCAGGCGTTCCAGTTCGGCTAGCAGGTTTTCCCAGCCTTTGATCTCCTGCACGCTGAAGCGGCCGCTGGTGATATCCAGCACGGCCAGGCCGAACAGACGTTCGTCGCCTAGTACCGCGGCCAGCAGGTTGTCACGGTGCTCATCGAGCAGGGCTTCGTCGCTGATGGTGCCGGGGGTGATGATGCGCACCACCTGGCGCTCCACCGGGCCCTTGCTGGTGGCCGGGTCGCCGATCTGTTCGCAGATCACCACCGACTCGCCGAGCTTGACCAGCTTGGCCAGGTAGCCTTCGAGCGAATGAAAAGGAATACCGCACATGGGGATCGATTGGCCGGCCGACTGGCCGCGTGCGGTCAGGGTGATGTCGAGCAGCTTGGCTGCCTTCTTCGCGTCTTCGTAGAAAATCTCGTAGAAGTCACCCATGCGATAGAACATCAACTGATCCGGGTGCTGGTTCTTCAGCTTCCAGTACTGCTGCATCATCGGGGTGTGTGCGGAGAGATCGGTCATGCCGGGCCTTACGTGCGGTGGGTGTGACGAAGCCGGGAATTTTCCCATACTTCGTCCCTCACGTGGGCTGCGAATCCGACGCGATTACCTGTCAGTCGGTGAAGGTCACCGAGAACTGGGCCACAGCCTCAACCACGCGCTGCGATTCGCTGCGTATCTCACGAATCACTTCGCCGGCCTGGTTGGCCAGGTCTACGCCGGTGCGTGCACGCTCTCGCGTGGTTGCCATGCTGGCCACTGCGTTGCGCGTAAGGCTCTGGTTCTGTTGAACGACGCCGTTGATCTCCTGGGTGGCCTGGCTGGTGCGCGAGGCCAGTTGACGCACTTCATCGGCCACTACGGCGAAGCCGTGGCCCTGTTCACCGGCGCGTGCTGCTTCGATGGCCGCGTTGAGTGCCAGCAGGTTGGTCTGGTCGGCGATACTGCGGATCACCTGAACGATGCTGGTGATCTGCTCGGATTGTTTGTTAAGGCCTTCTATCTGTTCGGCCACATGAGCCAGTTCGCTGGCAATGTCGGCAACCACCTCGACGGTCTGGGCTACCGTGCGCGTGCCGTGATCGGCGGAAACGTCGGTCTCCTTGGCGATGTCATGAGCCAGCTGGGCTGCGGCAGCCTCCGAGTCGCGGCGTTCGACCTGAGCGGTGATGTCGCTGGCGAATTTCACGACGCCATAGACGCGGCCGTTACCGTCGTAAAGGGGGTTGTAGGTGGCGCGCAGCCAGACCTGGCGGCCTTGTTTGGTCACTCGACGAAAGCGATCGGACATGAACTCGCCTTTGTTCAGGCGAGCCCAGAACTGATGGTAGTCCTCGCTGTGGCTGTCCTCGTTCAGGCAGAAGAGCCGGTGATGTTGGCCAACCACCTCTTCTCGACGATAGCCCATCAGGTCAAGGAAGTTCTGGTTGGCACTGACAACGTGACCCTCGAGGTTGAACTCGATCACCGCCATGGAGCGGTCGATGGCCTTGATATAGCTCTCGTGCATATGTTCGGCCGCTACCTGCCGGGTGATGTCGGTGGCAATCTTCATGACCTTGGTCACCGAGCCCTGGGCGTCACGGATTGGCATGTAGGTCGCTTCCAGCCAGACCTCCTTGCCGTCTCGCGTCACTCGAGGGAATCGATCACTGAAGTGCTCACCCTGGCGTAGGCGCTGCCAGAACTGCTGATAAGCGAGGCTCTCGCTCAGGCTTCGGGGGCAAAACATGCGGTGGTGTTTGCCGACAATGTCCTCCAGGCGATAATTCACCACGTCGAGAAAGGCTGGGTTGGCGTCGAGAATGATGCCGTCCGGGGTGAACTCGATCATCGCCATCGATTGGCGAATGGCCTGTAGCTCCGCCGCTCCCAGATCCTGCGCGTCCTTGTGTTCCTTGTTCCGTGACAGCCACATTGCAATGCCTCCTGTCGCACCCTAGCCGTGATAACAGTAGACGAAATTTGCCGTTTCCACTGGCGGTGCAAGCTGTGTAGGGTTTGCCGTTCGATGAGCGAGGAGTGGATATGGACAGAATCAGCCAACTGGCCGAACAACTGGGTGCAGCATTACAGGCGCAAGCTGCCCAGGTCACCACTGCAGAGTCCTGTACAGGCGGCGGTATTGCCGAGGCAATCACTCGCATCCCTGGCAGTTCGGCCTGGTTCGAGGCCGGCTATGTGACGTACTCCAACGCCCAGAAAACCAAGCAGTTGGCTGTGTGTGCCGACTTTTTCGCCAGTGTGGGCGCCGTTAGCCGTGAGGTAGTCGAAGCGATGGTGCGTGGCGCTCAGGCCAACAGCGGGGCGCGCTATGCCGTGGCTGTCAGTGGTGTGGCGGGGCCGGGCGGTGGTTCCGTGGACAAACCAGTCGGTACGGTCTGGTTGGCCTGGGGCGACGGCGAGCGTCTTTTCAGTGTGCGCAAGCAGTTCGCGGGTAACCGCGATGAGGTGCGCCGACAAACGGTCGAGGCCGCTCTGGCGGGGCTTCTGCGCCTGTTGGCGGAGGAAAATCCGCTTATGGGGTAGGCGGGCGACTTGCCCTGTGGAATAATACTGGCTACTTATACAGTTGTTGGCGGCCCTAGGGGCCCTTGTTAATACGTGAGGATGGTAATGGACGAGAACAAGAAGCGCGCTTTGGCGGCTGCCCTGGGTCAGATCGAGAAACAGTTCGGCAAGGGCGCGGTCATGCGCATGGGCGACCATGAGCGTCAGGCCATTCCGGCCATCTCCACCGGCTCGCTGGGGCTGGATATCGCACTGGGTATCGGCGGCCTGCCGAAGGGACGTATCGTCGAGATCTACGGCCCGGAGTCCTCTGGTAAGACCACGTTGACCCTGTCGGTGATCGCCGAAGCGCAGAAGCTGGGCGCCACCTGTGCCTTCGTCGATGCCGAGCATGCACTCGACCCGGATTATGCCGGCAAGCTCGGCGTCAACGTCGATGATCTGCTGGTATCGCAGCCGGACACAGGGGAGCAGGCGCTGGAAATCACCGACATGCTGGTGCGCTCCAACGCTATCGACGTGATCATCGTCGACTCCGTGGCAGCTCTGGTGCCCAAGGCGGAAATCGAAGGCGAGATGGGTGACATGCACGTAGGTCTGCAGGCGCGTCTGATGAGCCAGGCGCTGCGCAAGATCACCGGTAACATCAAGAACGCCAACTGCCTGGTGATCTTCATCAACCAGATTCGTATGAAGATCGGCGTGATGTTCGGTAGCCCGGAAACCACCACTGGTGGTAACGCCCTGAAGTTCTACTCCTCGGTTCGTCTGGATATCCGCCGTACTGGTGCGGTAAAGGAAGGCGAAGAGGTCGTGGGCAGCGAAACCCGCGTGAAGATCGTCAAGAACAAAGTCGCACCTCCTTTCCGCCAGGCTGAGTTCCAGATCCTTTACGGCAAAGGCATCTACCGTAATGGCGAGATCATCGATCTCGGCGTGCAACAGGGCCTGGTCGAGAAGTCGGGTGCCTGGTACAGCTACAAGGGCAACAAGATCGGTCAGGGCAAGGCCAATGCGGCCAAGTACCTGGAAGACAATCAGGAAGTGGCGCGCGAGATCGAAGGTCTCATTCGCGAGAAGCTGCTGGTCAGCAGCACTCCGGCCAAGGCTCCGGCTGCCGATCTGGCTGATGCTGAAGTCGACTTCTAAGTCGTCAGAGCATGACCGTCGTACTGGATAACCCGCTCGCCGTCAGGCGGGCGGCCATGGATCTACTGGCGCGGCGTGAACATGGACGTGTCGAACTTACGCGCAAGTTGCGCAAGCGTGGTGCCCCCGAGGATATGATCGACGCGGCTTTGCAGCGGCTATCGGAGGAGGGCTTGTTATCCGAGGCCCGCTATCTGGAAAGTTTCGTCGCTTATCGTGCGCGTGCTGGTTACGGGCCGTTGCGTATTCGCGAGGAGCTCGGCCAGCGTGGGCTTGCGCGTAGCGATGTCGATCAGGCTCTGCGTGAAAGTGGTATCGACTGGTTCGAGCAGTTGCGTGAAACCTGGCAGCGCAAGTTTGCCAGTCGGCTTCCTGGGGATGCTCGAGAGCGTGCTCAGCAAGGCCGGTTTCTGGCCTATCGTGGTTATTCTCTGGATATGATCGGGCGTCTGTTGCGCGGTTGCGATGAATAGCCCGTCAGTCTGCTCAGGCTGGCTGGATGGCCAACTGACGTAGATGGCTCGGCACGTCTGGTGCGCCGGCCAGGCGCAACCCCTCGCCAAGTGCAGTGGCTTCTTGATGCTCTTTGGGCAGGAGGAGGAACTCCGGGGTGCCGGCTTTCTTCAGTAGCGACAGGCGTGCATAAGGGATGCCGTTGTCCAGTAGCAGCCCCATGAAGCTGGGATCGCTCCACGCTGCTTCTGGCATGGCCAGTACGTGATAGCGATTTTGCAGGTTGTCCAAGCCCGCTTCATTCAAACGATAGCGAACCAGATTGGCTGGCAGCAGCACTTCCAGTTCGCGTCTGCGCGCATAGACGATTGCTCCGGCGAAGGCTTCGCCGTGCATCTCCCCAGACCAGAAGGTGCGCGAGCCGCGCCAGTTGGCCTGGCGAAGTTCTATCGGCTCGCCAGCGAGAAAGCGCGGCAACGCCTGGCTGACGGTCTTGACGAAATCCTTGTAGCTGATGATGCGCACCTGCTTGCAGTGTTCGCTTGCCGCGTAGTCTTCGAAACTCACGTAGCCTGGTACCGGACAAGGGCAGGCGAAGCCATCGATCAGGCGCAGATCGAACGATTGCAGTTGCTGGGTTTGCGCTTCCACCACTTGAGTCAGTGCGGCGTGGGCCTGTGCTTTGTCTTCCTGCACGGGGCCGGAAAGTGCGCCGCGAGGCAGGTTGAGCAGAAGCTGCAGTTGCGGGCCGTCGTGCCAGCCAATGCTTTCGACCGCTGCTGGCAAGGGTTTGAATGGCAGGCGCAGAGCGCTGGCCCTGGCGAATATCTGCCGTGAGCTGCGGCCGAGCAGGCCCATGCGCTGAGCCAGTGCAGCCAGGCGGCTGCTGAGAGTTGAGGATTCGGACAGGCTCATGGCCGGCAGATCGCTCCTGAAGCGTCTGCTGCAGTGTGGCAGACGCGGATGGCTATTGCCCATATAGCGTAGCGCGGCGCGTGAGTGCCTGTCGCGTTACAGGTCTGTGGCAAAATAGCCGCATTCATTTGCGAGGGTGCCTCCATGCCCAGCTTGGTGCTGGATATTGCGTTATCGGCCGAACGGTTGCAGGCCATCTATCGTGGCCAAGCTAACCGGATTATGGCGCAAAGCCGCGACGGGCGCCGCGTCAGTTTGCCGGCTCATCATTTGCGGCCGTATCTGACCCACGCCGGTATCTTTGGTTCCTTCGTGCTGGAATTCAATAGCTCCGGCGAGTTACTGAGCTTACGCCCTTTGGACTGATCTGGCGCACTTGCCTCGCGCCGAGGCCGCCTGCGCGGCTATAATCGCCGGCTGCCAACCCTCTACCTGTCGAGCTGAGCCTGATCATGTACTCCCTGGCCCGCGAGCTGCTGTTCAAACTGTCCCCGGAAACTTCCCATGAGCTGTCCATTGATCTGATCGGTGCTGGTGGTCGGCTGGGGCTCAACGGCCTGCTGACCAAGGCGCCAGCCAGCCTGCCGGTAAACGTGATGGGTTTGCAGTTCGCCAATCCGGTCGGTCTGGCGGCAGGGCTGGACAAGAACGGCGATGCCATCGATGGTTTCGCCCAGTTGGGCTTCGGTTTCGTCGAGATCGGCACCGTGACCCCACGTCCGCAGCCGGGTAACCCCAAGCCACGACTGTTTCGTCTGCCGGAGGCCGAGGCGGTAATCAATCGCATGGGTTTCAACAACCACGGCGTCGATCGTTTGCTCGAGCGGGTCAAGGCAGCGAAATTCAAGGGTGTGCTGGGTATCAATATCGGCAAGAACTTCGATACGCCGGTCGAGCGGGCAGTGGATGATTATCTGGCTTGCCTGGACAAGGTTTATGCCCACGCCAGTTACGTCACGGTCAACGTCAGTTCACCCAATACGCCGGGGCTGCGCAGTCTGCAGTTTGGTGATTCGTTGAAGGAGTTGCTTGAGGCGCTGCGTCGTCGTCAGGAAGATCTGGCTCAGGAGCACGGCAAACGTGTGCCACTGGCGATCAAGATTGCCCCGGACATGAGCGACGAAGAGATCGCGTTGGTGGCATCTGCGTTACTGGGTGCCGATATGGACGCGGTGATCGCCACCAACACCACGCTCAGTCGTGAGGGCGTCGAAGGGCTGGCCCACGGGGATGAGGCAGGTGGTCTGTCGGGTGCACCCGTACGTGACAAGAGCACGCATATCGTCAAAGTGCTGGCCGGTGAGTTGTCGGGGCGTCTGCCGATCATCGCGGTTGGCGGTATTACCGAAGGCAAGCATGCGGCGGAGAAGATCGCTGCGGGTGCGAGCCTGGTCCAGATCTATTCGGGGTTCATCTACAAAGGACCGGCGCTGATTCGCGAGGCGGTTGATGCGATTGCCGCGCTGCGCAAATAAGCTGCGTAAATAAATAGGGCTCCCGAAGGAGCCCCTGGGCTTGCGCCCGCCGCCCGGAGGGGGTCGGCATGGTGAAGTCGGGTGTGTTCCTGATCAGCCGACAGCGTGAAGTTCGTTGAGTCTATGAATACCGGCTGTGCCGGTCAGCCCATCCCAGTTATCGCCACGGCCCTCACGCCAGCCATTGAGCCAGGCCTGACGAACCGAAGGTAGGGTAAAGGGGCAAAGTTCGCGGGATTTACCATTGATGCCGTACTGATAGCCGCGCAAAAAAGCTCTTTCTAACGGATCACGCTTAAGTCTTCTCATAGGGTGTTGCCCTCACTGTTGACTGTTATGTCCCGTTGGCCTTGTGGCAAGGCCGGGCAGAATCTTCTGCCTGCGAAAGTCCGCTGCCGGCGTGGCGAACTTTCTGTGCCTTCGCCGTTGCAGCGAAAGCCTTAGGTAGTGTTCTAACGAATGCACCGGGGCCTGTGAATGATCGATTTGTCATAAGGGCGTAACCTAAATGCGGGTGAGGCCATAAGGGGGCTGGTGATACGTCCAGCCTCTTTCGGCCAGGCGCCGTCATATCTGGCTATGCACGCAGATGCCGTCATTTTGCTAGTGCAAATGAGAGTGCTTGCTTATTCCGACGAAGGGTCGCGCTGTGACCTTTTGTCACTTATTTTGAGTCGAGGTGCGCCGCCGCACCTCTCTGATTGCCATAGGCAGTGGAACATCCATGTCTGATCGTTACGAAATCGTGCTGACCTGCCCCAAGGGGCTCGAAGGGCTGTTGCTGGAAGAGGCCAAGGCTCTGGGGCTGGAAGAAGCGCGCGAGCAAACGGCCGCGATCCGCGGCCACGCTGAAATCGAGGTGGCCTATCGACTGTGCCTGTGGTCGCGCCTGGCCAACCGCGTGCTGTTGGTGCTGTCGCGTTTTGCCATGAACAACGCCGACGAGCTTTATGATGGCGTGCAGGCGATCGACTGGCGAGACCATCTTGAGCCGTCCGGCAGCCTGGCAGTGGAGTTCAGTGGCAACGGTTCAGGTATTGACAACACCCACTTCGGTGCACTCAAGGTCAAGGACGCGATTGTCGACCGGTTGCGTACCGCGGGCGGCGAGCGGCCCAGCATCGACAAGCTCAACCCGGACCTGCGCGTGCATCTGCGCCTGGACCGCGGTGAGGCGGTGCTTTCTCTAGATCTTTCCGGTCATAGCCTGCACCAGCGCGGTTACCGCCTGCAGCAGGGTGCTGCGCCGCTGAAGGAGAACCTGGCTGCCGCGGTGTTGATCCGTGCCGGTTGGCCGCGCATTGCCGCTGAGGGTGGCGCCCTGGCTGACCCGATGTGCGGTGTGGGCACCTTCCTGGTAGAGGCGGCGTTGATGGCAGCCGATATCGCCCCCAATCTCAAGCGTGAGCGCTGGGGCTTCTCCAACTGGCTCGGCCACGTACCGGCAATCTGGAAGAAGCTGCACGCCGAAGCCGAGCAGCGCGCGGCAGCGGGTCTGGCCAAGCCGCCGTTGTGGATTCGTGGTTACGAAGCCGATCCGCGGCTGATCCAGCCTGGGCGCAATAACGTCGAGCGCGCCGGTCTGTCCGACTGGGTGAAAATCTATCAGGGCGAGCTGGGCAGTTTCGAGCCGCGCCCGGACCAGAATCAGAAGGGCCTGGTGATCAGCAACCCGCCTTATGGCGAGCGCCTGGGCGACGAAGCCAGCCTGTTGTATCTCTATCAAAACCTCGGCGAGCGCCTGCGCCAGGCCTGCCTGGGGTGGGAAGCGGCGGTATTTACCGGCGCGCCCGAACTGGGCAAACGCATGGGCCTGCGCAGCCACAAGCAGTACGCGTTCTGGAACGGCGCACTGCCCTGCAAACTGTTGTTGATCAAGGTGCAGACCGAGCAGTTCGTTACCGGTGAGCGGCGTGCGCGCGAAGACGATCAAGAGCCAGCGCAGGATGCGCCGCAACAGGCGCGTCTGTCCGAAGGCGGGCAGATGTTCGCCAATCGTCTGCAGAAGAATCTCAAACAACTGGGTAAGTGGGCGCGCCGCGAAGGTGTCGAGTGCTATCGGCTGTACGATGCCGACATGCCCGAGTATGCCGTGGCAGTCGATCTGTACCGCGACTACGTACATGTTCAGGAATATGCCGCGCCCCGTTCGATCGACCCGGACAAGGCGCAGGCACGCCTGCTCGATGCCCTGGCCGCGATCCCGCAGGCGCTGGGCGTGGCGCAGAACCGCGTGGTCATCAAGCGTCGTGAACGCCAGGCGGGTACCAAGCAGTATCAGCGTCAGGCCGCGCAGGGCGAGTTCATGGAAGTGAACGAAGGCGGGGTCAAGCTGCTGGTCAACCTCACCGATTATCTGGATACCGGGCTGTTTCTCGATCACCGCCCGTTGCGCCTGCGTCTGCAGCGCGAGGCGGCCGGCAAGCGGTTCCTCAACCTGTTCTGTTACACTGCGACGGCCACCGTGCATGCGGCCAAGGGTGGCGCGCGCAGCACCACCAGCGTTGATCTGTCAAAAACCTATCTGGACTGGGCGCGCCGTAATCTCGCACTCAACGGTTTTTCCGACAAGCACCGCCTGGAGCAGGGCGACGTGATGGCTTGGCTGGGGGAGGATCGTGGTGAGTATGAGTTGATCTTCATCGACCCGCCGACCTTCTCCAACTCCAAGCGCATGGAAGGTGTGTTCGATGTGCAGCGTGACCACGTCGAGCTGCTCGACCTGGCCATGGCGCGTCTGGCCCGTGGCGGCGTTCTGTACTTCTCCAACAACTTCCGCAAGTTCCAGCTGGATGAGAGCCTGGTGGCGCGCTATCAGGTCGAAGAAATCAGCACGCAGACGCTGGACCCGGACTTCACACGTAATCCCAAGATCCATCGCGCCTGGCGCTTCACCGCCCGCTGATTACGTCGTTCGGACACAATCCGGGGCCTGGTTCATGAAAACCCCCAGATTGCATCCGGGCTGCGTGATCGTCAGCGCTTGGGTTGGCTGTAGGTGTCGAGCAGTACCTGATCGAGAATCGAGGTGGCGCCCCAGGGTTTCGGGTCGTTGAGGATGGCGACCACGGCCCAGTCCTGGCCGTTGCTGTCGCGGCTGAAGCCGGCGATGGCGCGCACGTTATTCAGGGTGCCGGTCTTGATGTGTGCCTCACCCACTAGCGGCGTGCGCTGCAGGCGCCGACGCATGGTGCCGTCCATGGCCACCAGTGGCATCGAGCTGCGGAACTCGGCAGCGTAAGGGCTGCGCCAGGCCGCCTGGAGTATCAGCGCCATTTCCCGTGCGCTGATGCGCTCGGCGCGCGACAGGCCAGAGCCATTCTCCATCACCAGATGTGGCGCTGTGATGCCCTTGCGTGCCAGCCAACTGCGGATGACGCGCTGCGCGGCCATGGAGTCATCCTTGTCGGCTTCGGTACGGAACTGTGCGCCAATACTGAGGAACAACTGCCGTGCCATGGTGTTGTTGCTGTACTTGTTGATATCGCGGACGATCTCCACCACATCGGGCGAGAAGGCGCGTACCAGCATGCGGGCTTTTTCCGGCACGGGGCCTTGGCGGTCCTTGCCGAGGATCTTGCCGCCCAGTTCCTGCCAGATGCCGCGTACCGCGCCCGCTGCGTAGCTGGGGTGGTCGAGCAACGACAGGTAGGTCTGCGCATTGCAGCCTTCGGCCAACTGGCCACTGACGATCAGTGTGGTGCCATCGAACTGATCCACTGCGTTGTAGCGAATGTCGGGCCAGGATGGGCACTTTGCGGCCTTGAGCAGGCGGACCTGGTTATCGATACGGATCGAGGCGATGGGCGGGTCCATGGCGATGCTCACCTTGCCGTCTTCGGCACGGGTGATGAAACGTTGCGCCTTGAGGTTGACCAGCAGCGAGTCGGGCTTCACCAGGAACGGCTTGTTGGCATCGCCGCCATCGTCGTTGAACGCCGGCAATTGTGGGGCGACGAAGAAGCTGCGATCGAGCACCAGGTCGCCCTGGACCTGACGCACGCCATTGATGCGCAGGTCGCGCAGCAACAGCCAGAGTTTCTCCATGTTCAGTTTCGGGTCGCCGCCACCCTTGAGATAGAGGTTGCCATGCAGCACGCCATCCTTCAGCGGGCCGTCGGCATAGAACTCGGTCTTCCACTGATGGTTGGGCCCCAGCAGCTCCAGTGCCGCGTAGGTTGTCACCAGCTTCATGGTCGAGGCCGGGTTGACCGAAACATCGGCATTGAACTGCAGGCCGCCAGCCTGGCCGCCCAGAGGCACGGTCATCACCGACAGCGAGTTGTTGGAAATCTTGTTGGCCTTCAGGGCCTGCTCGACCTTGGCGGGGAGTGCGGCGCTAGCAGCATGGCAGGACAGGGCGAGGGGGAGAAGCAGGGCGCTCAGCGCCAGTTGGCGAAACCGCTGGATCATCGACAAGAACCTTCCGCAGTCAGGCGGGAGTAACGAGGGAGACAGACAAACGACAGTCCGACTCGGGGAAAAGTTGCTGGCATTATGCAGCAAGAATCGGCTTGCAGTCGGCCTCGTCTATTTAAAAACAGTCACTGCAAACAGCTGGCGTTCAACATGTTCGAGGGGCTGCTGGGCGACACAAGCAGGCGCTCTGCCTGCGAAACTGCTAGAGTGCCGCGCGTTATTACCTTTGAGGATTGTTTCATGGCGACCAACCGTTCCCGCCGTCTGCGCAAGAAGCTCTGTGTCGATGAATTCCAGGAGCTGGGCTTCGAGCTGACCCTGAACTTCAAGGCTGACCTGAGCGATCAGACCCTTGACGATTTCGTCGATCAGTTCCTCGATCAGGCCATCGCCGGCAATGGTCTGGATTACGTCGGTGGCGAAGACTTCGGCCTGGTCTGCCTGGCCAAGCGTGGCTCGGTCAACGAAGAGCAGCGCGCTGCCGTCGAGGCCTGGCTGAAAGGCCGTGACGAACTGGAGAAGTTCGAGCTCAGCCCGCTGCAGGACGTCTGGTACCCGGAAAACCCGATCAACCAGGCTTGATCGCTACTCGGCGCCGGGTTCCCAGGCGCCGCCTCAGCTTTTGGCTGCTCCAGGCCACGGCCTGATACCTGACTGCAGGAGCGGCTCTGCTCTCGAGTCGAAGCGTTGACCAACGTTTCGCGAGCAGAGCTCTCTCCTACAGCACTCCTGCCTTTTCCAAGACCATCTGTTCGTCCACCTGATCGATCTGTTCGGGCTGCATGAAACGTTCGGCGTAGCGCCGATAGATGCCGGCGCGAATGAACAGTGCGAACAGCTGCGGGTCGATGTGCGCGCCCTTGCACATGCCGACCATGATGTTCAGCGCCTCTGACAGCGTCTTGCCTTTCTTGTAGGGGCGATCCACCGCTGTCAGTGCTTCGAAGATATCGGCGATTGCCATCATGCGTGCCGGCAGGCTCATTTGCTCGCGCTTCAGGCGTTTGGGATAGCCGCTGCCGTCCATCTTCTCGTGGTGCCCGCCGGCGATCTCGGTGACGCTCTGCAGATGCTTGGGGAAGGGCAGGCGGTCGAGCATCAGGATGGTCTGCACGATGTGATGATTGATGATGTAGCGCTCCTCGGCCGTCAATGTGCCGCGGGCGATGCTCAGGTTGTGCAACTCGCCGCGGTTGAACTTGTACGGCGGTACTTCCAGCTTGAAGCCCCAGGGATTGTCCGGTGCGATCACCTCCTGGCCAACGCGCTCGATCAGGTGCTCGGGGCGGTCGGCTAGCAGCGGTTCTTCCACCGGCAGGCTTGCAGGTGTCGAGCGTTCCAGGCGCTTGGCTTCCTCCCAGGACACGCCGAGGCGATTATCCAGAGTGCGTAGCCAGCGGCGTCCGGCGATCTGCTGCAGGCGCGCCTGGTCGGCATCGGCCATGGCTTCGCCCCCCAGATTGATGCGGGCGATGAAGGCGAACTCATCGTCCAGATCGCTCAGCAACTGGTCACGCAGCCTGGCCAGCGCCGCCTCCTCGCCACCTTCGGTGCGGGCACGCCAATAGGCGATCCAGGCATCGCGCTTGAGCACTTCGAAACGCATGCGCACTTCATGAATGCGGTCGTACAGGGTTTCCAGTTTGGTCGCCTTGTCGACCACGTATTCTGGCGTGGTGACCTTGCCACAGTCATGCAGCCAGGCGGCGATATGCAGCGCCTCCCATTCTTCGTCGCTTGGGTGGTAATCACGAAACTCGGGGGCGTTGCTCTCGGCAGCGGCGCGCGCCAGCATCAGGGTGATTTCCGGTACGCGCTGACAGTGGCCGCCGGTATAGGGACTCTTGGCGTCGATAGCGCCGGCGATCAGCTGGATGAAGGCATCGAGCAATTGCTTCTGCCTGGCCAGCAGACGCTGGCTCTCGATGCATAGGGCTGCACTGCCTGAGACGGCATCTACGAAGGCGACACGGTCGGGGCTGAGCATGCTCTCGCTGTTCTCGCCGGTGTCACGTTGCAGCAGCACCAGCACGCCGACGGTATCGCCCTGACGGTTGTGCAGGCCGGCCGCGATCAGGTGCAGGCGCGGGCTATCCATGGCCGACAGCAGCCCCTGGAATTTCCCCGCCTGATCAAAGCCGATGGAGGTGGCGATGCTGTTACCACCGCTGGCTGGGCGTTGTAACCAGGTGGGCAGGGTTGGGTCGTCATGGGCCAGGCCGTGGATGCCGAGGTCGGCGAG
Organism: Pseudomonas sp. o96-267; assembly: GCF_003935465.1. NCBI lineage: Bacteria > Pseudomonadati > Pseudomonadota > Gammaproteobacteria > Pseudomonadales > Pseudomonadaceae > Pseudomonas > Pseudomonas sp. o96-267. The sequence goes on along the minus strand of NZ_RHQP01000021.1, from coordinate 47,585 downwards.
GTTGCGGCTCTGACCGTCGATGATCAGCCCATGGGGCTCCAGACGGTCGCTGTCGTTGTCCAGCAGGTAGAGCAGGCCGCCTTGGGCCTCGCTGATGGAGACGGTAGCGTCCATCACGCGTTTGATCAGTGCTTCGAACTGGGTTTCCGCAGACAGGCTGGCGGCGATGTCGAGGAAGCTCGACAGGGTGTCCTTCATGCTGCTCATGGACACCGCCAACTGGTCGACCTCGAGAATCGGCGAGCGCCCGCTGGCCGGATAGGCGAAGTCGAAGCGGCGGATGGCCTGTGCCTCCTGCACCAGGCTGCGCAGCGGTTTGACCACCAGGCGCGAGGTCAGCCAGCCCAGGGGCAGGCACAGCAACAAGGTGGTGAGGGTGATCAGGGCACCCTGCCAGCGTATGCGGTATGCCTCGGCCAGCAGTTCCTGCTCGGGGACCAGCAGCGCCAGATGCAAACCTTGCGGGCCTCCTTCCTGAATGTGCCGATGGGCCATGGCCCAGCGCTGCTTGGCCAGCTCGATGACGCCTGCGTCCTGTTCGTTCAACTGGCTGGCCAGCAGTTCACCCAGGGCAGGGTTGAGCTCGCTGACCTTGACCAGCGATACCTTGCCGTCGACATCCTTGAGCAGACGGCTGCTCTCGGGGTAGGCCACGGCGTTGCCATCGCTGTCGGCAAGCACCACCTGGGTGTTGGGGGTGACGCGATGGCTGGCCAGGGTGGCGGACAGATCATCCAGGGTCAGGTCTGCGCCGATCACCGTGGTCAGGCCGCTGCGCCTGGCCAGGGTAGTGCCGATTTCCTGGGTGGAGAAGAACAGATAGGGTGCGGTGGTGATCTGCCCACCGTCGCCGCGGGCGCGCTTGAACCACTCGCGTTGCCTCGGGTCATAGGGTTCGCTGAGGTTCTGCCGGCGGCTGAGCGGGTTCAATGAGCCGTCATAGAACAGGTAGTCGCTGTCGGTGCCGACGCTGCTGCGGTCGATGGCCCAGACCTGGTAGGCGGCTTTGTCCGGTGCGTCGAAGCGTTGCTTGAGCATGTCGCTGCGCAGCGGTCTGACCATGAAGAAATCACCATCTTCATAACCCAGGTAGATCGAGGCCAGCTTGGGGTTGTCGCGCAGGGCCTGAACGAACAGCGGCAGCATTTCCAGGCGTTCGTCGAGCGTATCGGCCTGGGTGGCGGGGTGCAGCGCCAGCAGGCTGAGCAGATGGCGTATCGGGCGATAGGTGCTATCCAGATCTTTCTGTACGTCGTACTGGATGCGCTCGAACAGGGTCGAACTGCTGGAGAAGATCAGTCGGCTGGTCTGTTGATAGTTGAATAGCCCCAGCACCACGCCGGTGAACAGCAGTAGCAAGGTGAACAGGACGCTGATGTGAACATGCAGGGGAAAACGGCGTTCGCGCGCAACCGCTGTATTGGGCATCGCACTTCACTCCTTGCTGGCGCTGCAGGCTCCAACAGCATAGTGAAGTGTGGGCGAATCTGCCTAAGCGTTATAAAGGCTGTTGCGAACTCTCTTCGGTCTTGGCCGGTTTGTTCAGTTGCAGGCGCAGGCCATGCACCAGCAAGGCGATCGTCAGGGTCAGGGCGACGCCGATCAGTGCGTTGAGCAGGCGAACCTCGGCAAGGTGCCAGTCATGCGACAGGCTCTCGGCCAGGAGCACGAAGCAGAGGCTGGTCTGCAGCACGAACAGGCCATAGTGATTGGCCTGCAGTGCGCGGCTGAGAAACACCAGCGCCAGCAGGGTCATCACCATCATCGGTGGGCTCTGCAGGCTGTGGCCGAAGATGATCAGCAGGCCGGCTGCGGCGAGGCTGGCCAGGCTGGCCTGCAGGGCGCGCACCAGGCTGCCCTGGAATTCCAGTTGCAGCGTGCTGATGACGGTCAGTGTCAACCAATAGCCGCGCGACAGACAGGCCAGGTTGACGATCAGCCCCGAGGCGGCGAAAGCCAGCATGCAGGCCAGGGCGTGCAGGCGCCACTGTTGGCGCGGCAGGCGCTGCGCGTGACGCTTGAGCACCTTGAGAATGGCGAGAAAGCGCGGCATGTACGGCCACATGCGCAGACCATGCAGGCCGCGCAGGCCGAAGGCCAGCAGCATGACCCAGAGCCCGCCGAGGATGAACAGCGTGGCCACTGCGTAGGGGTTGTGCAGATTGCCGATGCCGAACTGTCCCTGGCCAAGGCACAGGCAGATGCTCAGGCCGATACCCAGCTTGCCGGCTTCGCTACCGAAGCGTTGCAGCCAGGCCAACAGCAGGCCGAACGCTGCAAAAATGCACAAGCTGAGCAGGGGGTGACTACCCGCCCAGAAACCCAGGCCGGCACTGCAGGCACCCAGGCCGGTGAGCAGCAGCATGCGCAGCATGCCGAAGCGGTGCAGCGGGTTGGCCTGGGCGGCCTGAAAAGCACCTGCCGAGGCCCAGAGAAAACCACTGTGAGCAGTGAACAGGCCGAGCACCAGCGGCAGGGCGCAGCCCAGCACCGCGACCACGGCAGGGCCCCAGGCCGGCGGGCCGGCATGCCAGGTGAAACTGTTACGAATCAGGTTCTTCATGCGCTGTTTTCGTCAGATCGGGCTCGAACGGCCGGTCATCTCCCTCGCCATTTCCGTAGCGTAGCTGTCCGTCATGCCGGCGATGAAATCGATCACCCGCATGAACGAGCGATACAGGGGCCAGCCGGGTTCAGGCGCGTAGTAGCTGAGCAGGTCGAGGATGCGCCGATGCTTGAACGACAGCGCACGACCACTGTGCAGCTCCAGTGCTGCACCGCAGAAGGCGTTGAGGAGGATTTCCAGCGTGGTGTAGGCGCCGATTTCATGCAGCGTCTTGCGCTTGTCGTGGAAGATCTTCTCGCGCGCCAGGGATTTCGCGCTCTGCACACAGTGCTTGGCCGCGCCGTGCATGTGTTCGACCAGATCGCCCTGCAGGCCACCACCCAGCAGGGCGTGCTGTTGCTCGACAAAGGCGCCGGCCGCGGCGTTGGTCAGGTGCTCGATGGCTTTGCCGCGCAGGATCGCCAGCTTGCGTCGGCGTGAGTCCTTGGGGCCGAGCTGGCGATAGGTTTCCGGCAGATCATCGCCCACCAGGTCGAGCAGCAATGCCTCCACTTCGGTGTAGTCGAGCAGTTCCATCTCCACGCCGTCTTCCAGGTCGATCAGGCCGTAGCAGATGTCGTCCGCGGCCTCCATCAGGTAGACCAGCGGGTGGCGTGCCCAGCGCTGCGCCTCTAGTTGCGGCAGCTCGAGCTTGGCGGCGATCTGTTCGAGCAACGGCAGCTCGCTCTGGTAGCAGCCGAACTTGTGCTTCTTGTAGCCCTGAGCGTCGGCATGGCGAGCGGTCCAGGGGTATTTGAGATAGGTGCCGAGGGTGGCGTAGGTCAGCCGTGTGCCGCCATCGAACTGGTGGTATTCCAGCTGGGTGAGCACGCGAAAACCCTGGGCGTTGCCTTCGAAATTGAGAAAGTCGCCGCGTTCGGCATCGCTCATCGCATCCAGCCAACCGCGCCCGGCGGCCTGCTGAAACCAGTGGCGAATGGCGTCTTCGCCGGAGTGACCGAACGGCGGGTTGCCGATATCGTGGGCCAGGCAGGCAGACTGCACGACCATGCCCAGATCGCTCGGTGTGCACCAGTTGGGCAGGTCGTCACGCAACATCTCACCGACACGCATGGCCAGTGAGCGGCCGACGCAGCTGACTTCCAGCGAGTGGGTCAGGCGGGTGTGGATATGGTCGTTGCTCGAAACCGGATGCACCTGCGTCTTGCGTCCCAGGCGGCGAAATGCGCCGGAGAAGATGATGCGGTCATGATCCTTGTGGAAGGGGCTGCGACCTAGCTCTGCCGAGCTGGGCGCAGGTTTACCGAGACGTTCACGGGTGAGCAGGGTGTGCCAATCCAAGGCCTATCCTCGCCAGGTTGATCCGGGCCCCTAGCTTGGGTGTTCATGCCGCCGGCTGCAACCCCGGTTGGTTACAGGCCGGCGGCGTCGATATCCACCAGCAGCAGCCGGCGGCCGTTATCGATGAACTGGCCGGCGGTCAGGCAATATTGGTTGGTGGTGGCGTCGCGGTAGGTGGTGGAGAGCGTCAGGCGCCGTTCTTCCCAGCCTTCGGCCAGCAGTTGATAGAAGTAGGGGCGCCATGACCAATTGTGGCCGAGGTAGCGATCATCGGCCTGCCAAGCCCCTTGGCGCCATTCCAGGTTTGGCGTGAGTTGGGTGCCGTGGCGGTCGCACTGATAGATGCGCAACAGCCAGGGATAGTTGTCCGGTGCTTTCAGGCTCGTTGTCGGGGCACCGCTTTCGGCCCAGAACCTCAGTTCGGACATCAGCTCGGCCAGTTGCTGGCGCAGGTTGACCAGGCGTGCGCGTTCGGCAAGTTTCTGTTGCACGTAGTTGTCACGCAGGCGCGCGAAGCGGCCGACGAAGGCATCGCTGGCGAATAGCTCCTCTTCCGGCTTGGCGAACAAGAATCCCTGCACATAGCGGGCGCCGCACTCCAGTGCGAAGTTCAGCTCGGCTTCGGTTTCCACGCCTTCGGCGATGATCCAGCAGCCGGTTTTTTCGGCCATTTGCGCCAGGGCCTTGACCACTTCACCGCTGGGGCCGCCACGGGCGGCTTCCTGAAACAGGCGCATATCCAGCTTGAGGATGTCCGGTTGCAGCGCCAGTACGCGGTCGAGCTGTGAATAGCCGGCGCCGAAATCGTCGATGGCGATGCGTGCACCGGCGTCGCGGTAGCGCGATACCACGTCGGGCAGGCGTTGGCTGGCGCCGCCGAGTTCGGTGATCTCGAAAACGATGCGCGTCGGGTCGATACCGCTGCGTTGTAGTTGGATCAAGCTGGGCAGAGGTTGCGCCGGGCGCAAGCGGCTGATCCAGCGTGGCGAAATGTTCAGGCTCAGGAACCAGTCCGACGGGGCTTGATGAAAGCGCTGCAGGGCATCTTCGCGGACCTGTCGATCAAGGCGGCGCAGGGCGGCGGGTGGGGTTTTCGGGTCGGCGAAAAGCGGCCCGGCCGAGCGCGCCTGGCCTTTGTCATCGCGCAGCCGAGCCAGCGCCTCGACACCGGCGATACGACCGGTGGCGGTGTCGATAAAGGGTTGGAAGACGGCAAAAGGCAGTCCGTCGATCACCTGGTTTGTCCTTAGCGCTGAGCGGTTGAGCCGCCTGATGGCGGTTGGGTTACTCAACCAAGCAAGATCGCGGCCAGGCCAGGTCTAGACCAATCGGCGTTTCAGTCGATACCGCTTTGCCGACGTCGAAGTAGTGGCGCAATGATCAATGCCAGGCGCAACCAGCGACGCCAACCGCGTTTACCACCGAGGAGTCCGGCCAGTGCCAATGCGCCGCCAGTGAGCAAAAAGGGTGCATTACCCTGGCGCAGGCGTTGGCCAAACTCGCGTACCTGCTTGAGTGGTTGACTGATTTGCAGCACTTCATGGCGCAGTTCCTGGCGGTGCATCTCCAGGCGCATGCGCAGCACGGCTTTACGCAACTGACGGCGCGAGGCGCCTGGTGGCAAGTTGGACGTCATGGCAGCAGTTGCTCGCGGTCACGTTGCAGTTCTTCCAGGCTGGCGCTGAACGGTGTTTCGGCGTTGCGCAGACTGATCAGCAGCCAGGTGGCACACCCTACCAGGCCAGAACCGTAGAACAGGCAAAGACCCGTAGCAACCGCCAGGCGGTGGCTGTCCCAGTAGACGATTAGCAGCAGTGCGGACAGACCTATCAGCAGAAGCAGGGCGAAGGCCAGGCACAGGCCGCCCAGAACCAGCGCGCGCAGTGCCTGGTTGCGTTGGTCTTCGAGTTCATGGGCCAGCAGCGCCACATGGCCCTGGAGGAGGCCCAGTAGGGCCGCCCCCAGGCGCCGTGGCGATGGTCCATTGGACATTGGCGCTGTCAACGGCGGCTGATCAGCAGGCCGAGCACCAGGCCGATAGCGGCCGACAACCCCAGTGCCTGCCATGGGTGCTTGTGCACATAGTCTTCAGTGGCGTCGACGGCGATCTTGCCCTGCTCGCGCAGGCCAGACTCGGCTTTGTGCAGGGTGTCTCGGGCACGATCTAGGCTGCCGCGAATGTCATCACGCAGGGCCTCGGCGTGTTCGCCGGCGAGACTGGCGGAATGTTGCAGGAGCTTCTCGGTATCGCTGACCAGAGCCTGGAATTCATCCAGCAGGGCGTCCTTGGTGCTTGGAGTAGCGGCTTTGCGGGGCATAGTGAGCAGTCCTCTGCGTTGGTATGTGCTACTTACGATTGCTCTGCAGCGTGAGGGTTCCGCAAGAATAGTCGGGAAGTGACCGGCCTGGCGTTTGGTATAGCGATTGCATTTTGCTGGTGCGCGAAGGTCGAGAAATGCCCTGTGATGGGGCTTTTTCGGGGCGGCTCAGGATGGTCCATTTCGCGCATAACCATTTGATTAACAAGAAATAAGCATCGATATGTCGACATATGGTGGCGCTATTTTAGGGCCACTCGACGGCACTTTTCGAGGGCGCCTCACTGTGTCTGGCTGCATTGTGGTGCGCGTTTTCGGGTTTGTGCCTTTGTTTGGTGCCTTTTCTTCTGCCTCCGGAGTTTTCTTTCTCGATGGAAAACATCAACAGTGCCGTGGCCACCCTGATCCACGGCTCCAATACCCTGTTCATCCTGCTGGGTGCCATCATGGTCCTGGCCATGCATGCCGGCTTTGCCTTTCTCGAAGTGGGCACGGTGCGGCAGAAAAACCAGGTCAACGCGTTATCGAAGATTCTCTCGGATTTCGCTATTTCCGCCTTGGCATATTTCTTCATCGGCTACTGGATCGCCTACGGCATCAATTTCTTCGAGCCGGCTGCGGTGCTGACGGAGAACCATGGCTACGGCCTGGTGAAGTTCTTCTTCCTGCTGACCTTCGCCGCGGCAATTCCGGCGATCATCTCCGGTGGTATTGCCGAACGTGCCAAGTTCGGCCCGCAGCTGTGCGCCACGGCATTGATCGTAGCCTTCGTCTACCCCTTCTTCGAAGGCATGATCTGGAACGGCAACTACGGCTTCCAGGCCTGGCTCGAGGCTCGCTTCGGTGCCGGCTTCCATGACTTCGCCGGTTCGGTGGTGGTGCATGCCATGGGCGGCTGGTTGGCCTTCGGCGCCGTGCTGCTGCTGGGGCGCCGCAACGGGCGTTATCGCGACGGCAAGCTGGTGGCCATGGCGCCCTCGAACATTCCGTTCCTGGCACTGGGCTCGTGGATCCTGATCATCGGTTGGTTCGGCTTCAACGTGATGAGCGCGCAGACGCTCGAGGGCGTCAGTGGCCTGGTGGCGGTCAACTCGCTGATGGCCATGGTTGGCGGTACCGTCGCCGCGCTGCTGGTAGGGCGCAACGACCCAGGCTTCCTGCATAACGGCCCGCTGGCTGGTCTGGTCGCGATCTGCGCCGGCTCGGACTTGATGCATCCGATCGGTGCTCTGGTCACTGGCGCGATTGCCGGCGCATTGTTTGTCTGGGCATTCACCGCGACGCAGGTGAAGTGGAAGATCGACGACGTGCTCGGCGTCTGGCCACTGCATGGCCTGTGCGGTATCTGGGGCGGCATCGCCTGCGGCATCTTCGGCCTGGAGGCATTCGGCGGCCTGGGTGGCGTGAGCCTGGCCAGCCAGGTGATCGGCACCGCGTTGGGGGTTGTGGTCGCGCTGCTCGGTGGCTTCGTGGTGTATGGCCTGCTCAAGGTGTCGCTGGGTATTCGCCTGAGTCAGGAAGAGGAATACAACGGTGCTGACCTGTCGATTCACAAGATCGGTGCGGTGAGTCAGGATTGAGAGGCCAGGGCTGGCGTTATTTGCCAGCGTTTACGGCGGGCAATAAAAAACCGGGCAATGGCCCGGTTTTTTATTCAGTTGTAGATCAGTCGCGACGACCTTCTACCGATTTGCCGGCGACGGTGCCTTCCTTGAGCATGATCTGGTATTCCTTGCCGTCGGTTTCCACCTGATGCAGGCGCACCAACAGGTGGCCCCAGTCTTTGGCGAACCACAGCACGGTCTTGCGGGTGCTTTGCGTGGGGTCACGCACGCGTTCGACCTTGATTGCGTCGATCAGGCCCGCCTTGGTGCGTACCACTTCTTCGCCCAGCACGCGGAAGTCATAGGTTTCGATCTCGTCACCGTCGACCACCTGGTAGCTCACGCTCTTCTTGCCGGCCGCAACGTCCTCTTGCAGGGCAACCTGGTAGGTCGATTTGTCCAGCAGGCCACGGTTGAGCGGCAGTCGCACGGCATCGCCACGGTCGCTGCCGATGCCTTGCTTCTGCTCCCAGTCGAAGTCCTGCTCGACCTTCTTGCCTTTGCCCAGGCCGCTGCGATTGAGGCGGTAGGTCAGTGGCAGCAGGGCGCCGTTGTCGACGCGGAAGGTGCTTTCTTCGGTGAGGCCGGCGACCAGCATCGAGGCTTCGAAGTTGAGGGTCCAGCGGCCGTCGTCTTCACGTTTGAGGCTGCGCTCGGCGCTGCCACTGACCGGCAGCTGCTTCCAGTCCGCGGTGTAGCTGGCGGAGAAGGGCTGCAGGTCCTCGGCAAAGGCGGACAGGCTGAACAGTGTCAGGGCGAACAGCAGGGCACGACGCATAGAGTCTCCTAGGTTCGAATCAGGTGGCCGCTGGCAGGCAGCGGCTGGCCATCCAGCATTGCGCCTTGAGCGCCAAGACGCAAGCGGCCTTCGGCAAACCAGCGTACTGCCAGCGGATAGATCTGGTGTTCCTGCTGGTGCACGCGGCGAGCAAGGCTTTCGGCCGTGTCGTCTGCCTTGATCGGCAACACAGCTTGTACGACCAGAGGGCCACCATCGAGTTCCTCGGTCACGAAGTGCACGCTGCAGCCGTGTTCGCTGTCGCCGGCTTCCAGGGCGCGCTGATGGGTATGCAGCCCCTTGTGCTTGGGGAGCAGTGACGGATGGATATTCAGCAGGCGGCCTGCGTAGTGCTGAACGAAGCCCGGCGTGAGGATGCGCATGAAGCCAGCCAGCACCACCAGGTCAGGCTGGTGGGCATCGATGGTCTGGATCAGGGCGGCATCGAAGGCGTCGCGGCCATCGAACTGCTTGTGGTCGAGCAGACCGGTGGCGATCCCGGCCTGTTTCGCCCGCTCCAGGCCATAGGCATCGGCGCGGTTGCAGATAACCGCGGCGATGCGGGCCGGATTGCCGTCGTGGCCGACGCTGTCGATCAGCGCTTGCAGATTGCTGCCTGATCCGGAGATCAGGACGACGACATTGCAGGGCATCAGTGGGCTTTCAGGTTGTTCAACTGAACCTGGGCTGCGCCTTCTGCTGCGGCGGTGATCTGGCCGATGACCCAAGGTTGCTCGCCGCTGGCGCGCAGGCTGGCCAGGGCGGTTTCGACCTGATCCTGAGCGACGCAGATGACCATGCCGACGCCGCAGTTCAGCACGCGGTGCATTTCATGCTCGTCGACGTTACCTTGCTCCTGCAGCCAGTCGAATACGGCCGGGCGATTCCAGCTGGCCACGTCGATCACGGCCTGTGCGCCCTGCGGCAGTACGCGCGGGATGTTGTCCAGCAGGCCGCCGCCGGTGATGTGAGCCATGGCCTTGACCGCACCGGTGTCCTTGATCAGCTTGAGCAGCGGCTTGACGTAGATGCGGGTCGGCGCCATCAGCAGGTCGGCCAGAGCCTTGCCGCCCAGTTGCACCTGTTCGATGTCGGCGCCGGAAACTTCGATGATCTTACGGATCAGCGAGTAGCCATTGGAGTGAGGGCCGGAGGAAGGCAGGGCGATCAGAGCGTCGCCGGTTACGACCTTGGAGCCGTCGATGATCTCGGCCTTTTCCACCACGCCGACGCAGAAACCGGCCAGGTCGTAGTCTTCGCCTTCGTACATGCCCGGCATTTCGGCGGTTTCACCACCGACCAGGGAGCAGCCAGCGAGTTCGCAACCAGCGCCGATGCCGGTCACCACGGTGGCGGCGACGTCGACGTTGAGCTTGCCGGTGGCGTAGTAGTCGAGGAAGAACAGCGGCTCGGCGCCGCAGACCACCAGATCGTTGACGCACATGGCGACCAGGTCCTGGCCGATGCTGTCGTGCTTGTTCAGGTTCAGTGCCAGGCGCAGCTTGGTGCCGACACCGTCGGTGCCGGATACCAGTACCGGTTGCTTGTAGCCGGCCGGGATCTCGCACAGGGCGCCGAAGCCGCCCAGGCCACCCATGACTTCCGGACGCGCAGTGCGCTTGGCGACGCCTTTGATGCGTTCGACCAGGGCTTCACCGGCATCGATGTCGACGCCTGCGTCCTTGTAGCTGATGGAGGGTTGCTTGCTCATAGATCCGGGCCTTTGGATGGGGAGTTCGTGTAGGCGCCGACGTGGCGCAGGCTCATCCAAGGAGCCCGGCGCGCGTACCGGCTGGCGAAGGCGCGCGATTTTATCAGGCTTGCCCGGTAGCGGCCACTCGTGTGCATGCGCTTCGTCGCAGGCACTGGCTCTGGTTGCCGGGGCTTGAGCGGCTGTTTAAGGTATAGGCCTTTGTGCCCGCCCGCCGTGCGGCCATCCCTTGCGAGAGTCCACCCCAATGCGTTTGCCCATCCGCCTGTTGTTCCTCTGTCTGTCGCTGCTGAGCCTGCCGGTATTGGCCGCGCCGGTTACCGGTCTGTACCAGGTGCGCGAGCCGGTGGCCGACCAACAGCCGGAAACTCGCGACGCTGCCATGCAGAAAGCCCTGCAGACGCTGGTGCTACGCCTGACCGGCGACGCCAAGGCGTTGCAGAGTGCCGGGCTTGAAGGGCTGCGCAAGGACCCGCAACAGATCGTCAGCCAGTACGGTTATGAAGGCGACGCGCTGCTGGTCGAGTTCGATCCGGGCAGTACCGAGCGCCAGTTGCGGCAGGCCGGCCTGGCTCTGTGGGGGGCCAATCGCCCGGCCATCCTGACCTGGTGGCTCAACGAGTCGCCTGAAGGCAGCCAACTGGTTGGTGAAAGCCAGAGCGCATCGGCACTGCTACGCGATGCCGCGCAACACCGTGGCTTGCCACTGCGTTTGCCGCTGGCGGACCTGAGCGAGCAGGCGCTGGGTACTGCCGATGTGCTGCTGGCCAACGATCCACAAGCCCTGCGCGAGGCGTCCGAGCGCTACGGCGCCGATGCCTTGCTGGCCGTGCAGGCGACTGAAAGCGGCGGCAGCTGGCAGGCGACCTGGCGCCTGTGGCTGGGTGACGAGCGCGAGCAGGGCAAGGCAGAGGCCGCCGATCAGGCTGCGCTGGCCGATGCAGTGCTGCTGGCCGTGGCCGAGCGCCTGGCGCCGCGTTTCCTGGTCAAACCGGGTGCTGCGCAGAGCCTGACGCTGGTGATCGAGGGCGCAGACCTGGGCCGTTTCGCGGCACTGGAGCGCTTGCTCGAACCCTTCGCCGCGCGTTTGCAGGAAATCGACGGCCAGCGCCTGGTTTATCAGGTCAGCGCCAGCCCGGAGCAGCTGCGCGCGCAACTGGCATTGGGGCAACTGCAGGAAGTCAGTGAGCCGCTCGATGCTGCTGAGCCAGTAGAGAATCCGGAGGCCGCTGCAACCGAGGCGCCGCAGGTGAAGCCGCGCACCGATCAATTGCGCTTTCGCTGGTAGAATCTGCGCCGGGTAGACCACAGCCCAGTTACGCGGCGCCTTCCTGGCGCCGTTTCGCATCGAGGACGCGAGCATGACCGATTCCACCCGTTGGCTATGGATGGCTGGGCTGTTTCTGCTCGGCTGGCTGCTGTACCTGTTGCACCCGATTCTTTCCCCGTTCCTGATCGGTATCCTGCTGGCCTACATGGGCGACCCGCTGGTCGACCGCCTTGAGCGGCATCGGCTGTCGCGCACGGGGGGCGTGGTGGTGGTATTCGCTCTGTTCGCTCTGGTATTGCTGATCCTGCTGCTGGTGTTGGTGCCCATGCTGGGACGACAGCTGGTGCGTCTATATCAGCTGGCGCCGGAAATGCTCGATTGGTTGCAAGGCACGGCCTTGCCGTGGTCGCAGTCGCATCTGGGGTTGCAGGATGACCTGCTGCAGGTCGATCAACTCAAGCAGGTCTTTACCGACAACATCGGCAAAACCACCGATGTGCTCAAGGCGGTGCTGGCCCAGGCGACATCCTCGGGGTTGGCACTGCTGGCCTGGCTCGGCAACCTGATGCTGATTCCGGTGGTGAGCTTCTACCTGATGCGCGACTGGGATCTGCTGGTCGAGCGCGTGCGCCGCCTGCTGCCACGCCAGCGCGAAGGATTGATCGTCAAACTGACTGGCGAATGCCATGAAGTGCTGGGCGCCTTCCTGCGCGGCCAATTGCTGGTGATGCTGGCGCTGAGCGTCATCTATTCGGTTGGCCTGATGTCGGTGGGGCTGGAGCTGGGGCTGTTGATCGGTGTGTTGGCGGGTCTGGCCAGTATCGTGCCGTACATGGGCTTTATCGTCGGTATCGGTGCGGCGCTGACCGCTGCGCTGTTCCAGTTCGGTCTCGAGCCCTATCCGCTGATCGGTATCGGCGTGGTGTTCATGATCGGCCAGTTGCTAGAGGGTATGGTCCTCACGCCCATGCTGGTGGGCGATCGCATCGGCCTGCACCCGGTCGCGGTGATCTTCGCCATTCTCGCGGGTGGCCAGCTGTTTGGCTTTACCGGCGTGCTGCTGGCCTTGCCAGTTGCTGCCGTGATCATGGTTCTGCTGCGCCATGCCCATGATTTGTATAAACTTTCCGGCCTTTACGGAGAGAGCAGCGGTTCCCACGAGCCCCCCACATGAAACCCATCCAGCTTCCCTTGGGGGTGCGTCTGCGTGATGACGCCACCTTCGCCAATTACTACCCCGGCGCCAATGCTGCGGCCCTGGGCTATGTCGAGCGCTTGTGCGAGGCCGACGCCGGCTGGACGGAAAGCCTGATCTACCTGTGGGGCGCCGAAGGCGTCGGGCGCAGCCACCTGCTGCAGGCGGCCTGCCTGCGTTTCGAACAGCGTGGCGAAGCGGTGGTGTATCTGCCGCTCAGCGAAGTGGTGCAGCACGGCCCGGAGTTGCTCGACAACCTTGAGCTGTGCGAGCTGGTCTGCCTCGATGATCTCGATGCCGTGGCCGAGCGCAGCGACTGGGAAGAAGGGCTGTTCCACCTGTTCAACCGTCTGCGTGACAGCGGCAGGCGCTTGTTGCTGGCAGGCACCATGTCACCGCGCGAGTTGCCGATTCAACTGCCTGATCTGAAGTCGCGACTGACCCTTTCGCTGATCTTCCAACTGCATGAACTGTCCGACGAGGACAAGCTGCGCGCCCTGCAGCTGCGCGCCTCGCGTCGTGGCCTGCAGATGAGCGATGAAGTCGGCCGCTTCATCCTCACCCGTGGCGAACGCAGCATGAGCGCGTTGTTCGAGCTGCTGGAACGCCTGGATCAGGCCTCGCTACAAGCCCAGCGCAAGCTGACCATTCCCTTTCTCAAGGAAACCCTGGGCTGGTAGGGGCGGCAGGCCTCAAGCTGCCAGCAAGAGCGTAACTCGGATGCAATCCGGGAATCCCTGCATAGCATCCCCGAATGTGATCCGGACTACGGGCTCTCTGGGGAAATCATGTGTAGGAGCGAGCTCTGCTCGCGAACTTTTAGCTGCACAAGAGCTTCGCGAGCAGAGCTCGCTCCTACAGATCCAAAGGCTTTCTATTCGCGCCTATTTCCTGCATGAACGCAGCGATTGCTTGGGCACAGACCTTTGGCCGCGCCTGCAGGATGAAGTGCGGGCCATCTAAGCGATGCTGGCGGATGTCGCTGCAAAACTGGGGCAGTCGCTGGGCCGCGGTGTTGGCAACCAGGCGATCCTGTTGTGGCCAGAGGTGCAGGCAGGGTAGATCCAGGGTTTGCGCTGGTGCTTGTAATGCGGCCAGGGTTCCCAGGCGGGCGCGCAGCAGTGTCTGATCCAGTCGGCGAATTTCCCTTCGTACCCGTTGCAGGATGTCTTCTTCTGCCGTGTTGCCCAGGCACAGTGCGCGCAGCAGCTTGGGCTGCGTGGCCAATGTCAGCGGCACGGATAGGTGTCTGAGCAGCGGCAGGGCGACATTAGGGCGGGTCAGGAACGAGGCAACGAAGATCATGCCGCGCATTCCTGTTGGCTGGCGCAGGGCGAGCTGGTAAGCGAGTGGGCCGGAAAACGACTCACCCAGCAGGACGAAAGGCGTGCTGCCAAGCTGCGGATAAAGTGCTTCGCTCAGGCTGTGATAGTCCTGTGGCCCTTGCGCTGGCAGGCTCAGCACCTGGCAATCGATGTCCTGAAGCTCGTCGAGCAATGGCGCAAAGAGGTGGCTGCTGCCGTTCAGACCGGGCAGCAGCACCAGGCGCATCAGGTTTCCCCAGCCAGCTTGCGGTCGTACTGAAAACGCCAGCGGGTGTAGAGCAGTGCGCAGCAGAACAGGCCGAAGCTGATCACGGCCTCCAGTGCGCCGAACAGTGCACGCGCCGGATCGATGGCGGCGAGTACGCCCTGGATGAAGTAGATGTTGACCACGAAGCAGGCCCAGGCATGTGCGCGGGCGTTACCCAGCAACATACCGGGAGCGAGCAGTGCAAGCGGCAGCAACTGGATCGCCAATACAACCCCGACCCGCGCGCCATGCAGGTCAGCGAAGGCCAGATTCCATACCAGTAGCAGGGTCAGCAGGGCGATGAAGCTGAACAGGCTCAGCGCTCGGCTGAGTTTGACCCGTGGCTCCAGCCACTCGAGGCTGGGCAAGGGTTTCTTCGCTCGGGCCACGTTCAGCGCTCCAGTTTGCTGGCGGTTTGCGCCAGGCGTTGACCCAGAGCACGGCACAGGGTGATTTCATGTTCGTCCAGCGCACGCTTACCGTCGCTGCCAGCGTGGTGGCTGGGGCCATAGGGCGTACCGCCGCCGCGGGTTTCGAGCAGCGCCGCTTCGCTGTAAGGCAGGCCGCAGAGCAGCATGCCTTGGTGCAACAACGGCAGCATCATCGACAGCAGGGTGGTTTCCTGGCCGCCATGCAGGCTGGCAGTGGAGGTGAACACGCCAGCCGGCTTGCCGACCAGTTCGCCGGTGAGCCACAGATTGCTGGTGCCATCGATGAAGTATTTCAGTGGCGCCGCCATGTTGCCGAAACGGGTCGGGCTGCCCAGGGCCAGACCCGAGCAGTTCTTCAGATCATCCAGGGTTGCGTACATGGCGCCGTCCGCCGGCACGCTCGGCGCAACGGCTTCGCATTCGCTGGATACCGCAGGCACCGTGCGCAGGCGCGCCTCCAGGCCAGCCATCTCGACGCCACGGGCAATCTGTTTGGCCATCTGCGCGGTGGCGCCATGGCGGCTGTAGTAGAGCACCAGTATGTAGGGCGCACTCATGCCAGCAGCTCCAGTACTTTTTCCGGTGGTCGGCCGATCACGGCCTTTTCGCCAGCGATGAGGATCGGGCGCTCGATCAGCTTGGGATGCGTGACCATGGCCTCGATCAGTTGCGCCTCACTCAAGCTGGTATCGCTCAGACCCAGCGTCTTGTATTCGTCCTCGCCGCTACGCAGCAGGTCGCGCGCAGATATACCCAGTTTGCCGAGCAGATTCTTGAGCTCGCTGGCGCTGGGTGGCGTTTCCAGATAGCGCACGACTTGCGGTTGCAGGCCGCGGGCTTGCAGCAGCTCCAGAGCACCGCGGGATTTCGAGCAGCGCGGGTTGTGGTAGAGGGTCAGGTCGGTCATGGTGGCTCGCATCCGGCTTGAAGTGGCGGCTATTCTAACCGCCTGATGCGAGGATGCACGCAAATCGCTGGGGCAGCTTTGCTGCGACCTTTTTACGCGGCGCATTGTCTGTCTGTTTAGGTTTGAGGGCTAAGGAGAGGTCATGCTGCGTCGTTTGAAGGACTGGATGGGGTTCTGGCTCAGCCTGTATCAGCGTTTCGTGGATAACCGCGGCGCAGGCAACGCAGCGGCGTTGACCTACACCACCTTGTTCGCCGTGGTGCCGATGATGACCGTGACCTTCGCCATGCTGTCGGCAATTCCGGCGTTCCAGGGTGTGGGCGAGGAAATCCAGGGGTTCATCTTCAACAACTTCGTACCCTCTACGGGCGAGACGGTGCAGGAGTATCTGCGTGAGTTCACCACGCAGGCGCGGCAGCTGACCTGGTTCGGCGTCGGCCTGCTGGCCGTTACCGCCTTCCTCATGCTGGTGACCATCGAGAAGACCTTCAACGTGATCTGGCGGGTACGTCAGCCACGCCGCGGGATGTCCAGCTTCCTGCTGTACTGGGCGATTCTCAGCCTTGGGCCGCTGCTGCTGGGGGCCGGTTTCGCGGTCAGTACCTATATCGCCTCGCTGTCACTGATCTCCGGGCCGGACGCAGTAATCGGCGCCAAGACGCTGCTTGCTTTCACGCCGTTGTTATCGAGCATCGCGGCCTTTACCTTGCTCTATGCCGCGGTCCCCAACACTCGGGTGCCGTTGTCTCATGCTCTGCTGGGCGGCCTGTTCAGCGCCGTGCTGTTCGAGGTTGCCAAGGCGCTGTTCGGCCTCTATGTGCGGCTGTTTCCCGGTTATCACCTGATCTACGGCGCCTTTGCCACGGTGCCGCTGTTTCTGGTGTGGATCTATCTGTCCTGGTTGATCGTGCTGCTGGGCGCCGAGCTGGTGTATGGCCTGTCGCAACCGCGGCACTGGCGCCGCGAGCCTATCCCCAAGGGGCTGATTGTGCTGGTGGTATTGCGGCTTTTGCTCAAACGTCAGCAGAAGGGCGAGGCTCTGCATTACGGCGACATGCAACGTGCGGGCTGGCGGTTGCCCGAAGACGAGTGGGCGCAGGTGATGGATTTTCTCGAGCGCGAGCACCTGGCATGCAAGGCCAATGGCGGAGGGTGGGTGTTGTGCCGCGATCTGCACAACTTCTCCCTGCATCAGTTGCTCGAGTGCAGCCCTTGGCCGTTGCCGACTCTGTCGCAACTACCGGCTCAGCTCGACGAACCCTGGTATCCGGCATTGCGCGAGGGACTGGAGCGGCTGCAAGCGGAGCGCGAGGAGCAGTTCGGAGTCAGTCTGGCGGATTGGTTACCGGGGAAGGGCTGAGCACACTTGCGCGACATTGTGGGCGACGGTGAATGAGAGAGGGCGCCGAAAAGGGGTGACAAAAAACGTCAGTTTCAGGCGTTGCCCAGGCCTGCTGTGATCTGGGCGCAGGGGCAGGCGTCAATGGATGCGTTACAGAAGGCCTGGCACGCTTCTAGCAACTGCAAGGTCAGTTGCTATCGAACTGCCAGCAGGGCAGGGATCGCTGAGGATGCAGGCAGTAATGACGGTTAAAAACAGGGTAATCCACCTTCATCGACGCGATCCGCAGGAAGCGCTGACGCGGCTCAATCGAATCACCGGGCTGCACTTTGCACGCTGGCCGAAGTCGCTGCTCGAGCACGTGGCTGCCGAAAACCTGCAGCCAGACGCTGACGATTCAAGTCCACAGGCCGCGCCCAGCCCTGGAGTTTCCTCCGGCTGAAAGCAAAACCCCGCGTCGATGCGCGGGGTTCGATGTTGCCGTTCTGGTTCAGGCCATGGCCTGGCGGCTTTCGCTGTTGGCCAATTCGACGGCCTGAACGAAGAACTCCTCGACTACCAGGCTCTGCGCCGGCACCGCCGAGCGCAGGCGCACCTGCATGTCTTCGATCTTCAGCCGCACCGGCATGCGAGCGACCCCGGAGAGCAGGATCTTGCCATGGGCATTGACCTTGCCGTGGTCGACATTCACCTCGCGACGCTTGTCCCCGTCGCGGTAACTCACCAGCAGCGACACCGGCAGATTGGCCAGCCCCGGCAGTTGCAGCCAGGTGGCGACGTTGTATTCGGCTACGCGCCCCTCGTAGGGCGTGACCAGCAGGTGAGCGACGTCGACGATGCGCGAGGGCACGGAGCCAATCAGCTTGTCTTGCGCTTGGGACATGGTGAAATTCCAGGCTGGGTGAGACTTGAGTGCCAGGAATTATAAGCAGCCACCTGCTGGCGAAACTGTGCACTCGGCGGACAGGCCGCGTGACTGGAGTCGCAGTTTCGCATATCAGGCCAGGCGCAGCGGGTGGCGGGTAACCGATGAGGTCTGCAGGTTACTGTCGGGCAGCGGCAGGATCGCCTGGTTATGCACACTGGCCAGTTGCAGCCAGAGGTGCTCGCCGGAGCTGAACTGGCCATTGGGCAGCCACAGGCCGTGGTGCCAGCCGTTGCCGGGGGCCGGGGTGCTCTGCAGCACGCCTGGGTGAGTTTGCGCATTGGGGGCGCGTCGTAGCCAGACCGGACGTGGCAGACCTTTGAGATAGCGCAGCCCGAGGTGCAAGCCTTCGCTATTGAGATGACGCCAGCGCACCAATGCCAGGGTCGGTGTGGCATTGGTAAGCAGCAGAACCAGTTGCCCAACCTGCAGTTGTCCGCCCTCGTTGGCGTTGCACAGCAGGCGCGCGCCACCCGGACTGGCATCGAGAAGCTGCGCCTCGGTGCGCTGCGGCAGCTTGTCCAGCAGTTGCGCATGAATGGCCGGCAGGCCCACCAGCAGGCTGCATTGTCCGTCCAGTTCGGCGCGTTCATGGCGGCGTTGCTGGCGCCCCAGCCAGTGCTGGCGTACCCGTTCGAGCAACTGGCGCTCCTGCATGCTTTGCAGTGGTGCTGGCTCATGCAACGCGATCAGCAGCGCGCCCAGTTCGAAGCGGCGCAGGTTGGCGGTTTTGCCTTCGATACGCTGTTCGAAACTCAGGCAGGCCTGTGATTCGCTGAGGTCGACTACCGGGCCTTCGGCGTCGTCTTCCTCGTCCCAGGCTTGCAACCTGGCCAGCGCCGCCAGAGGTGCCAGCGCGCTGAACAGAGTCAGGCATTCGCCTTCATCGAGATGGAAGGGATTGCTCAGGGCCAAGAGCAGCATCTGCTGGTAAAGGCCGCGCAGGGTACTGGCCGGTTTCGGCTCGAAGGCCGCCGCCACTGGTTCGTCCAGACACTGCTGGTGCTCGCCGATCCAGTACAGCAAGTGGCTGTCGCGCCAGAGCGCTGCAGGTGGCTCCTGGTACAGCTGGTAGTGGCGCAGCAACTGCTGGGCAAGGAAATGCTGGGCCATGTACAGGCACCAGGCCAGGTGCGGCATCGACGGCTGGCGACCCTGCAGGATTTGCAGCAGCAGGCGTTTGAAGCCGATCGCCAACTCGCCGCAGAAACGCACGAACAGCGTGCTTGGCGGATGCTGGCGATTGGCAAGGCTGGCGTAATGGCGGTACTCGTCACTGAAGTTTTGCAGCGCACGCTGCCTTTCCAGTAAGGTCAGAGCGCTGCGATTGAGCGAAAACAACAGGCCCAGCACTTGTTGCAGGCCATTTTCCGGCTCCAGATGGCGAGCTGCCGCGAGTCGTTGAGCGATTTCCGCTGGCGATACGCTGTTGTCCTCGCGGATGTCCGGTACTTCCAGGCGCAGGGCATCCAGCGTCATATCAACCCCGGGTGGGCGAGGATCGAGTACATGGGCTTAGGGCTCCGGAGTTTCGGCAAGGCTGTTATGGGTATCTGCGCCGGTCTGCTGCTGACGGCTTGTGCCGAAGATTACGGCCTTGATCAGCATGGACGAAAGGTAACGGCTGAGAGCCTGGATGGCCAGTGGCTAGTCATTAATTATTGGGCTGAGTGGTGTGCGCCGTGTCGCACGGAAATTCCCGAACTCAACGCCTTGGAAGAACAGCTGAAAACCCAGTCGGCGCGGGTGATCGGCGTCAACTTCGATGCCCTGCAGGGCGATGACCTCAAGCGTGCCGCGGACAGTTTCGACATTCGTTTCACCGTGCTGGCGCAGGACCCGGCGGCGCGCTTTGAGCTGCCGCGCAATGACGTGCTGCCGGTGACCTACATTGTCGACGCCGATGGCAGGCTGCGTGAGCGCCTGGTAGGCGAGCAGACGGCCGCCGGCCTGCTCGAACATTTGCAGCAACTGCGCCAGAACTAGAAACGCGCAGGGTGCGCCCTGTCACCCCGTGCGGGGAAGTCATGGCGCTTACCAACCCGGCACCCCACTCATGTCCGGTAGCTGGTGGGCGATGCCCTTGTGGCAATCGATGCAGGTGGCTGCGCCGCTGGCCAGGGCGCTGGAGTGCATCTGGCGGGCGCGCGGGCTCTGTTTGGTGAAGTCCATGTAGTCGAAGTTGTGGCAGTTGCGGCATTCCAGTGAATCGTTGGCCTTGAGCCGTGCCCATTCGTGTTCGGCCAGTTCGCGACGCTTTTCCAGAAACTTCTCGCGGGTGCTGATGGTACCGAAGATCTTGCCCCAGACTTCCTTGGACGCCTGCATCTTGCGCGCGATCTTGTCCGTCCACTGATGCGGTACGTGGCAGTCCGGGCAGGTGGCGCGCACCCCGGAGCGGTTGCTGTAGTGAATGGTGTCCTGCAGCTCGACGTACACGTTGTCACGCATCTCATGGCAGGAGATGCAAAACTGCTCGGTATTGGTGGCCTCCAGCGCGGTGTTGAAACCGCCCCAGAAAATGATCCCGGCGATGAAGCCGCCAAGCGTGAGAAAACCCAGGCTGTAATGCACGCTTGGGCGGCGCAGGATGCCCCAGTACTCCTTGAGTAGGGCCATTAACGACTTCATGAAAGGCCTCCTCAGGGTTTTGCCGTGCCGGCGGCTTCGTCGCCGAGCAACTGGTCGATATTGCGGAAGGCGTTACCGACCAGAGGTTTGACCTCCTGCTGGGTGACGTGGCACTGGGTACAGAAGTAGCGCCGTGGTGAAACCGCCGCCAGGGCCTGGCCGTCACGATCCATGTAATGAGTGATGCTGATCATCGGCGCCTGGCTGCGGGCGCTGCCGGCGCGGCTGTGGCAGGTCAGGCACTTGTTGCCGTTGGCGTCGACCTGATAGCCGCGAATGCTGTGCGGAATGGTCGGCGGCTGCTCGGGGTAATTGCGCTCGCGCTTGATATCCTTGTTCTCTTCATTGCCGAGCACGGGCGCCGGTAGGCTCTGGCTCAGGGTGCCGCCAGGGCGGCGACCGTCCGGTGCCGGAGCGTCGAGCGGGTAATTGAGCTCGCCGGCGATGGCCAGACCAAAGGCGGCGAGCAGTAACAGAGGCAGAAAACGCAGAGTCATGACGGTTCTCCTCAGGCCAGGCTGACCAGTTCGATCTTCACCGCACACTTCTTGTAGTCGGTCTGCTTGGAGATCGGGTCGGTGGCGTCCAGGGTGACCTTGTTGATCAGTTTGTTGGCGTCGAAGAAGGGCACGAACACCAGGCCACGCGGCGGCTTGTTGCGACCACGGGTTTCGATGCGCGCGCGGATTTCCCCACGTCGGCTGATCACCTTGACCTCGCTGCCGCGTCGCGCCTTGAGTGCCTTGGCATCGTCCGGGTGCATGTACACCAGGGCATCGGGCACGGCGCCGTGCAGCTCCTCGACGCGCTGGGTCATGCTGCCGGTGTGCCAGTGTTCGAGCACGCGGCCGGTGCTGAGCCAGAACGGGAAGTCGTCATCCGGTGCCTCCGCTGGTGGCTCATAGGGCAGGGCGAAGATCAGCGCACGTTTGTCCGGGTAGCCGTAGAACTGCACGCCGCTGCCTTTTTCCACGTAGGGGTCGAGGCCTTCGCGATAGCGCCAGCGCGTTTCCTTGCCGTCAACCACCGGCCAGCGCAGGCCACGCTCGGCGTGATAGCTGTCGAAGGGCGCCAGGTCATGGGCATGGCCGCGACCGAACTGGGCGTATTCCTCGAACAAGCCCTTCTGCAGGTAAAAGCCAAAGGCCTCGGCCTCGTCGTTGGCATAGCCGGCCTCGATCTGTTCGCGGGGGAACTGGTCGACCTGGCCGTTGGCGAACAGCACCTGGTACAGCGTCTTGCCCCTGTATTCCGGGGCCTTGGCCAGCAGTTCGGCAGGCCAGACTTCATCGGTGGTAAAGCGCTTGGAAAACTCCACCAGTTGCCACAGGTCGGACTTGGCCTCGCCCGGTGCCTTGACCAGTTGATGCCAGAACTGCGTGCGGCGCTCGGCATTGCCGTAGGCGCCTTCCTTCTCCACCCACATGGCGCTGGGTAGGATCAGGTCGGCAGCCTGGGCCGAGACGGTGGGGTAGACATCGGAGACGATGACGAAGGCCTGCGGGTTGCGCCAGCCGGGGAGGATCTCCTGCATCACGTTGGGGCCGGCCTGCATGTTGTTGCTGACCTGGGTCCAGTAGACCTTGAGCACGCCGTCCTTGAGCTTGCGGCTCTGCTCCACGGCATGAAAGCCGGGCTTTTCCTGGATGGTGCCGGCCGGCAGCTTCCAGATCTTCTCGGCGGTTGCACGGTGTTTGGGGTTGGCCACCAGCATGTCGGCGGGCAGACGATGGGAGAAAGTGCCCACCTCGCGCGCGGTGCCGCAGGCCGAGGGCTGGCCGGTGAGGGAGAAGGGGCTGTTGCCCGGTTCGCTGATCTTGCCGGTGAGCAGGTGCAGGTTGTAGATCAGGTTGTTGGCCCAGACGCCACGGGTGTGCTGGTTGAAGCCCATGGTCCAGAACGACATGACCTTGCGCTTGGGATCGGCGTACAGCTCGGCCAAGGCCTTGAGGCGCTCGACCGCCACGCCGCTTTCCTTGGCGGTGCGCTCCAGGGTGTAGGGTTTGACGAAGGCGGCGAACTGCTCGAAGGACATGTCCTCCCAGGTATTGGCCTTGGCCGCGTTCTTGGCCTGCATCTCCAGCGGGTTGTCGGCGCGCAGGCCGTAGCCGATGTCGTCGGCGCCGCGGGCGAACTTGGTGTGTTTGCCGACGAAGTCCTTGTTCACCGCGCCGCTTTCGATGATGTGGTTGGCGATGTAGTTGAGGATCAGCAGGTCGGTCTGCGGTTTGAACACCAGCGGGATATCGGCCAGGTCGAAGCTGCGGTGCTCGAAGGTGGACAGCACGGCGACCTTGGTGTTCGGATGGCTGAGGCGACGATCAGTGACCCGGCTCCAGAGGATGGGGTGCATTTCTGCCATGTTCGAGCCCCACAGCACGAAGGCGTCGGCGGCCTCGATGTCGTCGTAGCAGCCCATTGGCTCGTCCATGCCGAAGGTGCGCATGAAGCCCATCACCGCCGAAGCCATGCAGTGGCGCGCGTTGGGGTCGATGTTGTTGGAACGGAAACCGGCCTTCATCAGCTTGTTGGCGGCGTAGCCTTCCCACACCGTCCATTGCCCTGAACCGAACATGCCGACGGCCTCGGGGCCATGCTCGCGCAGCGCCTCCTTGGTCTTCTGTTCCATGATGTCGAAGGCCTGCTCCCAGCTCACCGGCTGGAATTCACCCTGCTTGTCGTACACGCCATTCTTCATGCGCAGCAGCGGTTGGTTGAGGCGGTCGACGCCGTACATGATCTTCGACAGGAAGTAGCCCTTGACGCAGTTCAGGCCGCGATTGACCTCGGCCTTGACGTCGCCGTGGGTGGCCACCACGCGGTTGTCGCGGGTGGCGACCATCACGCTGCAGCCGGTGCCGCAGAAGCGGCAGGGCGCCTTGTTCCAGTCCAGGCGGGTCATGTCCGCTTCGGTGATCAGGTTGCTGGCGGTCGTCACCAACGGCAGACCGGCGGCAGCGGCGGCAATGGCAGCAGCGTTGGCCTTGGCAAATTCACGGCGGGAAAGCTTCATTCTGAGTCTCCTTCTGTGTCGAGGAGTTCGTGGTAAACCAGAGCGGCATTGAGCACGCCTGGCAACGCGTTGATCTGTTCGAGGCGGGCGAGGATGTGGCGCTCGTGTTCGGTTTCCTGCACCACCACCAGCTTGCCTTGCGGGCTTTCCTGATGCAGTTCGAGGCCTTCCAGCTGGCGCAGGTTGGCTTTCACCGCAGCCAGCCATTCGGGCCGTACGTGCACCAGCAGACTGGAAATATGCATAGAGGCGGCCATGTTCCGTGGCTCCGTAGGTAAGGAAGGATCAGGTGGGTGGGCCAGGTGGGCCGAGTAGCATCTGCATGAACCAGATGATGAATCCGTAGCCGCCGACCAGCGCGACCGAAAGGATGGGGAACAGGCAGACCACGAGAAAGACGAACAGGCGAGTTTCCTTGCCTTTCATGGCGCTGCGTTCGGGCGGGGTAGCCATTCGCTCTTCTCCGTTGCGTTCGCAATTGAGGCTAGACCCTAACGTTAGTAAGGGCAAAGTCTGTTGAGCTGGATCAAGGAAAAGGAATTGCACGAGCGGTAATGGCACGCGCTCGCGATTATCGATAGCGTGCTAATATTTCGTCTGGTTTCATTCACCTGCAGGCGTCACCCGGTTCGGTCTTGCGGCATGTTCCGGCTATCGCTTGCATCCAGCTTCGTGAGCCAGTCCACCCATGTCCGTGACTCATCTGAGCCGTGGCAGCGCCGGTTATCGGCGTGCCACCCTGGCGCTGTTCTGCGCCGGTTTCGCCACCTTCGCCATGCTTTACTGCGTGCAACCCCTGCTGCCGTTGTTGGCTGCGCACTTTCGCGTGTCTGCGGCCAGCAGCAGCCTGGCGCTTTCGCTGACTACCCTGAGCCTTGCCCTGTGCCTGCTGGTATCCGGTGCACTGGCCGAGAGCTGGGGGCGCAAGCCGGTGATGGTCGCGGCGCTGGGCCTGGCCGCGCTACTGGGGATCGCCTGTGCGCTGGTGGAGCAGTGGAGCAGCCTGCTGATTTTGCGTGCGCTGCTGGGACTGGCGCTGAGCGGTTTGCCGGCGCTGGCCATGGCCTATGTCGGTGAGGAGTTCGACCCTGAAGCGCTACCGGCAGCGATGGGGCTGTATATCGGCGGTACGGCGCTGGGCGGTCTGCTCGGGCGCTTGCTGGCCGGCCTGCTCAGTGACCTGGGCGGTTGGCCCTGGGCCCTTGGCGGCATTGCCGGGCTCGGCCTGTTGGCGTTGGGGCTGTTTCTCTGGCTGCTGCCGCCGTCGCGGCATTTCACCGCCCAGCCGTTGTCCTTGCGCGGCCTGTTGCGCAACTTCGCCCTGCATCTGAGCAACCCGCGCTTGCGCGTGCTGTTCGCTCTGGCCTTCCTGCTCATGGGCGGCTTCGTTGCGCTGTTCAACTATGTCGGCTTTCGCCTGGCGGGTGCGCCATTCAACCTGTCGGCGACGGTCATCGGCCTGCTGTTCACTGTCTATCTGCTCGGCATTCTCAGTGCTGGCTGGGCCGGGCGCCTGGTGCCACGCTTCGGCGCACGCCAGGTGTTGCATGGCGGCATCGGCCTGATGCTGTTGGGGGTAGCCCTGTGCGCTGCGCCCTGGCTGAGCGCTGCGGTGGTGGGGCTGGCACTGTTCACCTTGGGTTTCTTCGCGGCTCATGCGGTTGCCAGCGGGCAGGTCGGTATCCATGCGCAGGGGGCCAAAGCGCAGGCCTCGGCGTTGTACCTGTGTGCCTATTACCTCGGTTCCAGCCTGGTGGGCTACGTTGGTGGTTATGTCTGGGAGCACGCCGGCTGGCTGGCGTTACTCGGCGTTCTGGCCTCGTTGTTTATCCTCGCCAGCGCTCTGGTACGGCGTATCTAGGCTGTTTGCCGCTCGTTCAGTGCATGTTCAAGGAGGGTTCAGGAGGGATTCAGTAGTCTTCCCGCAGACTTGTTGCCGAGTTGATCAAAACTGCAACGAGAGGAATGATTCAATGAAAATCACCCTGAACCGTATCGCATTCGCCACCTGCCTGGCCCTGGGCGCAACCGCTGCCCAGGCCAACGACAATTTCGTCGGCCTGACCTGGGGTCAGACTGACAACAACATCCAGAAATCCAACGCGCTGAATGCCAACCTCGGCAACCCCAAGTTGGACAAAGTGATCGATGGCGAGGGCACCTGGGGTGTCCGCGCCGGCCAGACGACTGCTGACGGTCGCTACTACGCGACCTACGAGAATGTCTCCGACAGTCACAATGGCTACAAACTGCGTCAGCAGAATCTGCTCGGTAGCTGCGACATGTTCGCCCCGCTGGGCAGCAACAACACCAAGCTGTTCGGTGGTGTAACCGCCGGCCTGGTCAAACTCGAGCAGGAGAGCCGCGGCTTCTCCCGTGACAGCGACATTGGATTTGCTGCGGGTCTGCAGGCCGGTATCCTGCAGGAACTGAACAGCAATACCTCGATCGAAGCCGGCTATCGTTATCTGCGTACCAACGCCAGCACAGAAATGGCACCGCGTGGTGAGGGCAAGGCCGGGTCGCTGGATCTGCATAGCAGTTCGCAGCTCTACCTCGGCGCCAACTTCGCCTTCTAATGGCGGCTTAGCGTTATCAGGCCGGGCATCAGTCCGAGTGAAAACGTAGCGAGCGAAGGTCAGGCAAGGCAAAAGCCGGCGAAGAAGCGCAGTTTACGACTTGTAAATGAGCATTCTGAGCCGGGTTTTAACGCAGCATGGCCGAGCGCAGTAGTTTTCACGCTGACTGATTTGCCCGGCCTTCGCACAACTTAATAGGGGAAATCTCATGAAATTGCTGGTGGTGGAAGATGAGGCGTTGTTGCGTCACCATCTGTTCACTCGCCTCAGTGAAAACGGGCATGTGGTGGATGCCGTGCGCACCGCCGAAGAAGCCTTGTACCGAGCTGAGTCCTTCAATCATGACCTAGCCCTGGTCGACCTCGGTCTGCCCGGTATGAGCGGTATCGACCTGATCCGTGAGCTGCGCAGCCAGGACAAGAACTTTCCAATTCTGATCCTCACCGCGCGCGGTAACTGGCAGGACAAGGTCGAAGGGCTTTCCTGCGGCGCTGACGACTATGTGGTCAAACCGTTCCAGTTCGAAGAGTTGGAGGCACGGCTGAACGCGCTGCTGCGACGCTCTTCCGGGTTCACCAAATCGACCATCGAGGCGGGGTCGCTGGTGCTGGACCTTAATCGCAAGCAGGCCACAGTGGATGAGCAGTCGCTGCAATTGACGGCCTACGAGTACCGCATTCTCGAATACCTCATGCTGCATCACCAGCAGGTGGTGGCCAAGGAACGCCTGATGGAGCAGCTCTATCCGGGCGACGACGAGCGCGACCCTAACGTCATAGAGGTGTTGGTCGGCCGCTTGCGACGCAAGCTGGAAGGTGTGCTCGGCGGTAAACCCATAGAAACCGTGCGTGGCCAGGGCTACATGTTCAACGAGCGCTGCAAGTGAGTCGAGCGCGCGCCGCGTTGCGCAAATTGCGCATGCGTTTCGGCTCGCTACGCCTGCGCCTGATGCTGGCCAGTGCCGCACTGGCAATGCTGTTCATGCTGTTGCTGATGCCCGTGCTGCAGGGCGTATTTCTCATGGCCCTGGAGCAGACCGTGGAGAAACGTCTGGCCTCCGATGCGGCTGCACTGATATCTGCTGCGCGCATCCATGACGGCCAGTTGCACATGCCGGACAAGATGCCCGACGAGGAATTCGACAACCTCGATTCGCACCTGCTGGGTTTCATCTTCGACCGTGAAGGCCAGATGATCTGGCGCTCACGCTCCTCCATCGACGAGTTGGTGCGCTACCTGCCGCGCTACGATGGTCGTGGTCACGAGTTCATCCGCATTCGCGACGACAGCGGCCAGGAATACTTCGTATACGACGTGGAAGTGGATTTGCTGCGCGGCGACCAGACCGCGCTGAGCATCGTGACCATGCAGCCGACGCGCGAATACCAGGGGCTGTTCAACGGCTTTGCCTGGCAGTTGCGTCTGTGGCTGGGCATCGCCCTGCTGGTATTGCTGGGCCTGCTCTGGTTTGGCCTGACCTGGGGTTTTCGCAGCCTGCGTGGCCTCAGCGACGAGCTCGATGGGGTGGAGGCCGGTACCCGCCAGCGCCTGAGTGACGAACACCCACGCGAACTGCTGCGCCTGACCAATTCCCTCAACCGCCTGCTCGACAGCGAGCGGCGTCAGCGCGAGCGTTATCGCGACTCGCTGGAAGACCTTGCCCACAGCTTGAAAACACCACTCAGCGTGTTGCAAGGCATAGGTGAAACCCTTGCCGCTCAGCAGGAGAATCGCGAGCAGGCGCAACTGATGCAGGCGCAAATCGAACGCATGAGTCAGCAGGTTGGCTATCAGTTGCAGCGCGCTAGCCTGCGTCGCAGCGGCCTGGTACGCCATCGCGAGCAGGTCTGGCCGGTGCTCGACGGTTTGTGCCGCTCGCTGGACAAGGTCTACCGCGACAAACGTGTCGAAGCGACGCTGGAAGTGCCCGAGCACAGTCAGATCACCATGGAACGTGGCGCGCTGATGGAGCTGCTCGGCAACCTGCTGGAGAACGCTTACCGCCTCTGCCTGCATCGCGTACGTGTCAGGCTGCAACCCCTGGCTGGCGGCTGCCTGATCACCATCGAGGACGACGGCCCTGGCGTGCCGCAGCAGCAGCGTGAGCGCGTACTACAGCGCGGCGAGCGTCTGGACGCGCAGAACCCGGGGCAGGGCATCGGCCTGGCGGTGGTGGAAGATATCGTCGAAAGCTACGACGGTGAGCTGAGCCTGGAAGACTCCGAACTGGGCGGCGCCTGTTTCAGGGTGCGGTTGTACGACTGAGTCGTGACCGGCTCAAGAGACCCATTGCGGGTTCCACACTACTTCCCAGACGTGACCGTCCGGGTCCTGAAAGTAACCGGAGTAGCCACCCCAAAATGTTGTGTGGGCCGGCTTGATGATCGCCGCGCCCGCCGCCTTGGCCTGTGTCATGAGCGTATCGACTTCTTCTGCACTGGCCACGTTGTGACCAAGCGTCATCTCGGTAGGGCTGCTGGGATGCACGGCTAGGCCGGTGTCATGCGCAATGCTGGCGCGCGGCCACAGCGCTAGACGCAGGCCCGCCTGCATGTCGATGAAAACCACTGCGCCATGTTCGAATTGCTGGCCGACTATGCCTTCTGTCGCGAAGCCCAAACCATCACGATAGAAACGCAGTGAAGCCTCAAGATCCTCTACTCCCAGGGTGATAACGCTTACACGAGCTCTCATTCGAACTCTCCTGCTACTGATTCGGTCTAGGTTCGTGTGGCTTAACCTTCCTGCGCCCGATAAGTCCCCGGCGTGAGCCCCGTCCATTTCTTGAACGCGCGGTGAAAGGCCGAGGGTTCGGAGAAGCCGAGTTGTTCGGCGATGTCCTGAATCGCCAATTCGTCGCGGCCCAGGTGGTAGATGGCCAGATCGCGGCGTAGGTGATCCTTGAGCTCCTGGAAGCTGGTGCCTTCTTCGCGCAGGTGGCGGCGCAGGGTTTGTGGGCTGGTGTGCAGGTGCTGGGCGACCTGTTCAAGGTCCGGCCAGGTGCGGCAGTCGCGGCCGAGCCGGCGACGAATCTGACTGATCAGGCTGTCGCCGCCGTCGGGGCGGGCCAACAGGTCGGCGGGGGAGTGCTGGAGAAACTGCTTGAGGGTGCGTTCGTCCTGCAGCAGCGGCATGGCCAGGTAGCGGGAATGGAACAGCAGGCTGGTTTGTCCGGCGGCAAAGCGCCGGCTGCAGGGGAATAGCAGTTCGTACTCGGTGGCATGCGCGGGTTCGGGGTAGGCGAAGGTGGCTTCTTCCAAACGGATGCGTTGGCCGATCAGCCAACTGCCCAGGCGATGCCAGATCACCAGCAGGCTCTCCACGAGAAAATGATCCGGGTCCCACAGCGTGCTGTCGTCGACGCTCAGCCGCGCCCAGTCGCCTTCGCGTTGCAGGCTGATGCTCGGTGCGTCGGGAAACAGGCCGTAGAACATTGCGCCACGGCTCAGGGCTTTTTCCAGGCTGCGGCAGTGGATGATGGCGTGACCCATCATGGCGAAGGTGCCGCGTTTGCTCGGCTGGCGGCCGAAGCCGAGGTATTCGTCGTCCAGCGCTTCCCACAGCAGTTGCATCAGCCGGGAGAATTGCTCCGGGGCGATGCGTGCGCGCGGCTCGACCAGCACGGCGCTCTGGATGCCAGCCTGACGCAGTATTGGGTCGCAGGCCAGGCCGTGGCGGTCCGCACCGCGCAGGGCGGCGCGGACGAAGTGGCTGGCAATGGTGCGTTCGCGCATGCTGGGTTTCCGAAAGCGAGGGTGGTCGATGGTAGGCAGTTGCTCCCAGCCAGGGCAAGCCAGCCGAGCGATTGGGTCAACCGAGGCTGAGCGCATGGGTCATTGAGGGGCGGCGGAGCGGCCCTTAACCTCAAGGACATAACAACAGCGGAGGACCCGCCCCATGCAACGCAACCATTTCGACACCGAGCACAACCTGTTCCGCGACGCCTTCGCTGCGTTTCTCGATAAAGAGGTGGTGCCGCATCAGGAGTCCTGGGAAGAGGCTGGGGTGGTGGATCGCAGCGTGTGGCGCAAAGCCGGCGAGATGGGTTTTCTGCTGCCCTGGGCGGACGAGGAGTACGGCGGTGCCGGGCTCAAGGACTTTCGTTACGAGCAGATCATGTGCGAGGAGCTGGCGCGCATCAACGAACCGGGGTTCATGATCCCGCTGCACTCGGCGCTGTGCGGCCCCTATATCGCCGAGTACGGCAATGCCGAGCAGAAGGCGCGCCTGCTGCCGGGCATCATCAGCGGTGAAACCATCCTGGCGGTAGCGATGACCGAGCCGTCTGCCGGCTCGGATCTGGCCGGCATGCGCACCACAGCGGTGGACAAGGGCGACCACTGGCTGCTCAACGGCTCCAAGGTGTTCATCTCCAATGGCTATCTGGCCGATGTGGTGATCGTCGCGGCCAAGACCGACCCGGCCAACAAGCACGCCATGGGCCTGTTTCTGGTGGAGCGCGGCATGCCCGGTTTCGAGCGCGGCAAGAAACTGAAGAAGCTCGGTATGCACAGCCAGGACACCGCCGAGCTGTTTTTCAACGACGTCAAGGTGCCCAAGGACAACCTGCTGGGCGACGCCAAGGGCGGCTTCTTCTACCTGATGAACATGCTCGCCCAGGAGCGTCTGACCAATGCCTGTGGCGCAGTGGCCGGCGCCGAGGCGGCGCTGCAGACCACCATCGAATACGTCAAGGAACGCCACGCTTTTGGCCGCCCGGTGGCGCATTTTCAGAACACCCGCTTCAAGCTGGCGGAAATGCGCACGCAGGTCGACGTGGCGCAGGTGTTCACCGACCGCTGCGTGATGGATCACAACCTGAAGAAGCTCACTCCCGAAGTGGCTGCCGAAGCCAAGCTGTTCACCACCGAACTGCTCGGCAAGGTGGTCGACGAGGGCGTGCAACTGCACGGCGGCTGGGGCTACATGTGGGAGTACCCGATCTGCAAGATGTACGCGAATGCGCGCATTCAGCGCATCTTCGCCGGCACCTCGGAGATCATGAAGGAGATCATCAGTCGCGGGATGAAGCTGTAGGCGAGCCTTTCATCTACCCTCGTAGGGCGGGTACGAACCTGCCAGCACTACGCCAAACATCGCATTTGGAGTCACCATGTCCGGCCCGTTGTCATCGCTGAAGATTCTCGATTTTTCCACGTTGCTGCCTGGGCCGTTCGCGTCGCTGCTGTTGGCCGACATGGGCGCCGAGGTGCTGCGGGTGGAGTCGCCCACGCGCATGGATCTGGTACGCGTGCTGCCGCCGCACGACGGCGGAACCTCCACCAGTCACGCCTACCTCAACCGCAACAAGCGCAGCATCGCCCTGGACCTTAAGCGGCCAGAGGCCGTTGAGGTGGTCAAGCAACTGGTTGGCGAGTACGACATCGTGCTCGAGCAGTTCCGCCCCGGCGTGATGGACAAGCTGGGTGTCGGCTACGAGGCGCTCAAGGCGATCAACCCGCGGCTGATCTACGTGTCGATCACCGGCTACGGCCAGAGCGGGCCGTACCGTGACCGTGCCGGGCATGACATCAACTACCTGGCGCTGGCCGGCATCGCCAGCTATACAGGGCGCCGCGACAGTGGCCCGTTACCGCTTGGCGTGCAGTTGGCCGACCTGGCAGGTGGCTCGCTGCATGGCGTGATCGGCCTGCTCGCGGCCGTGGTGCAGCGCCAGGTTACCGGCCTGGGGCAGCAGGTCGACGTGAGCATGACCGACTGTGCGTTCAGCCTGCACGGCATGGCAGGGGCTGGCTACCTGGGTGCCGGCGTCGAGCCTGACATGGAAAACCAGGCGCTCAATGGCGGCAGCTTTTACGACTACTACCGTACCCGCGACGGTCGTTGGTTCTCCGTTGGCAGCCTGGAGCCGCAGTTCATGCAGCAGTTCTGCGTCGCCATCGGCCGCCCCGAGTTGGCGGCGCGTGGTCTGTCGCAAAAGCCCGAGTACCAGCGCGCGCTCAAGCGCGAGATCGAGATCGAGTTCGAGAAGCGCGATTTCGCGCAATGGTGCGCGGTATTCGCCGAGCTGGATGCTTGCGTCGAGCCGATGCTGCCGCTGTCCGAAGCGGTGCAGCATCCGCAGATCAGGGCGCGCGAACTGGTCGTCGAGGTGCCGCGCGAAGGCTTGCCGGCGCAGGCGCAACTGGCCTGTCCACTGAAGTTCTCCGAAGGGTTACCACCGCCAAGGCATGTCGGTGCGGCAGTTGGCGCGCATACCGCCGAGGTGCTGGCTGAGCTGGGCTACGACGCCGAACAGATCGAGGCGTTGAGGAGTGCTAGGGCGCTGGGTTGAGTCGAACGGCTCACTGTCTGGCAATGTCGCTGCGCACAGCGCACCCTGCGGGGCTTCGATACTGGCGTAGGGTGCGCCGCGCGCACCAAGGGGCTATGAGAGTTTCCCCATCACTCCTGGCGCTGCTCGCCACTGAAGGTCAGCGTCACCTTGCAGCGCCGGCAGTAGTAACGGCGGCCTTTGGCGACCAGAGCGTGACGCTGGGCGGAGAAGGGAAATTCACCGTCCGCGCAGCTACAACGATAGATGAAGCGACTGACCTTGCGCCGTTCGACTTCATAGCTGTGGCAGCGATGTGGCGGCAGTTCGTAGACGCCGCGCATGATCAACTGCCACTCCTCACCATGCGGCTGGATGCGCGGGCCGAATAGCTGGTGGGCGACCATGTGAGCGACTTCGTGAGGCACGGTCTGGCGCAGGAAATCCTCATGGTTGGCCCGGTACAGCTGCAGGTTGAAGCGCAGCTTGTTTTCCGTGAGGTGTGCGACGCCAGCCTTCTGCCCACGCAGCTTGAAGCTGATCTCGGGGCGGGCAAAGCGTTGCTTGAAGAAGGTTTCTGCCTGCTGATAGCAGGCTTCGACGCGGGCTTGAATCTGTTCGGGCATGGACAGGCGCTGGTGCAGGCTGAGCGGGAATTATGCCGCAAGCCAGCAACCAGCGCAGGTATCACTCGTCTACTGGCGCCTGCATGCGCTGTTCCTGCGTGCCGCGGCTCTGATCCTGCTGCACCGTGCGCTGATACTCCGGCTCCAGGGTGTAGGTCCAGAACAGGATCATGCTGACCAGAATGGTGACGATCACCAGCAGCCCCACGCCAATCATCGAGGAGGCGTAGAGGAAACCCTGTTGGTTGTCGATGCGCATGAAACGTGGCAGCCCGATATAGATCAGGTAGGCGGCATGGGCACAGGCGAGTAGCAGGACGCTGATTGCCAGCCAGCGCGTGGGATAGAGCGCGGCGATCCCGGCGAGAAAGAAGGGCGTGCAGGCATAAGCGATGAAGCCGATGCACTGGTTGAAGGTGGGCCTGGCCTCGAAGGTACGCGACATATAGCGCAGGAAGTAGCCCATGATGAAGACACCGACCAGCGCCGCCAGATACAGCAGTACGCTCAACTGCAGTGCGCTGGCGAACTCCAGGCGAATGCGTTCTTCGTCTACCAGGCTCCAGCCTACCCAGTGGGTGCCGATGAACAGGCAAACTGCTGGCAGCAGGCTGAAAAGCAGCAGGTAGGGCAGGTAGCTGGCGCTGTTGCGTTCCTCGTCCTGGCGAATGGCCGTCCACGCTCGATCCGGGCGGGTGAGAAGGGTGTAGAGGTTCGCATACATGGTGTGACCATCCGCTTGGCTGCCTTTAAATGTCCGGCAGCCGTTGCAGCGTAGGGTTCAACCCAAATTTTCTGGTGCATGGCAACGAAAAGGCCGCCCGAGGGCGGCCTGTGGGTTTGTCACTATCGGCTGTCAGCTTGTGTAGACCGGGCCGACGCCCATGCCCCAGAGAATGACCGAGCTGGCGATCATCGCTACCAGCACGACCAAGCCGACCGCCAGTACAGAGCTGGAGAACATGAAGCCTTCATCTTCAGGAATGTTCATGAACGTCGGTATGCCGACATAGAGCAGATAAACCGTGTAGCAGATCGCGACCGTGCCCACGACCATGCCCAGCCACAGATGCGGATAGAGCGCTGCGAGACCTCCGATGAACAGTGGGGTGGCGGTGTAAGCCGCGAATACGATGCACTGGGTCAGGCTAGGATTGGCGTCGTAGGTACGTGCCATCCAGTGGATGAATGCGCCCATCACGGCTACCCCGGCGAGCATCGCCAGGTAGGACATGATGGTCATCACCATCGCACTGCCTTCGGTAAGCATTACCGGTGCTCGGTCACCAATCGCCCAGCCAACCTGGGTAGTGCCGATGTAGGCTGAAATAGCGGGAATTGCTGCAAGAATCAGCACATGGGTCAAGTACATGTGGCTGATTGATTCTTCCTCGCCACGGATTTCTTGCCATTCTTGATCGGGATGGGTGAAGAGCCCCCAAACGTGGTGGATCATGCCAGACACCTCCTTTTCTTATGACGGTCGCCCCCCAGCGAACGCCCGGGACGCGTGTACAGCGCCACCGGGTGTCAGGCCAAATCTATGCGACCTTATGTCGCAGTATAGGCAGGGCCTGGAGCAGGCGTGGTGTCTGGCTTTAGAGCAAATCGCTCTCTAGAAGTCAGTGGTAATAGCGCTCAAGAATTTCCATGGCCAGGTTTATCGATTGCAACCGCTCTGTGCTGCCGCCTCGGTCCGGATGATGCTCGCTGACCATTTGTCGGTAGCGCAGCTTGATTCGTGGCAGGTCGAGTGTCCGTTCATGGGCCAGTTCGAACAACTCGAGTGCAGCCTGCTTCTCTTCGCCGCCTTGCATGCGCGTCCAGAAGCTGGTCAGCAGGCGCTCGACGTCGCGTTCGTCGGTGCTCTGCAGGTTGCTCATGTCCAGGTAGTAGTCACGCAGGGCGTCGCGTTCACTGAGCGCCGCACTGCCTGACTGATAGGGCAGCAGACGTATACACAGCGGGCTGATCTGCAGCAGGTGACTCTTTTTCTGCCATAGCTGCTCGCGCAGGCGATAAAGCGCGTTGAACAGCAGGAAATGAGTGCGAAACAGCACCAGCTTGTCGGCCAGAGGCAGATTGGGGACATGACCGCTGTGGCGATCTTTCAATTGCTGGATCAGGGTGTATTCGGCAATGCCGTCCGGTGCTGCCTGCAGCAGTTGCAGTACCTGCTCGGCGAGGTCCAGATCGGGGTCGAGGTCGTCGTTCATCGGCCGAGCCTAGCATTTAGTTGTCGCTGGGGTGGGGGCGCGGCGCCATTGTGCGTAAAATGTCGCGCTTTCGTTCCCACTCCCTCGGATTTCGACGCACCATGGGCACCCTTTCGGTCAACCAGAACAAACTGCAGAAGCGCATTCGCCGCCTGGCCGGCGAAGCCATCACCGACTTCAACATGATCGAGGATGGCGACAAGGTGATGGTCTGCCTGTCCGGCGGCAAGGACAGCTACACCATGCTCGACGTGCTGCTGTATCTGCAGAAGGTGGCGCCGATCAAGTTCGAGATCGTCGCGGTAAACATGGATCAGAAGCAGCCCGGCTTCCCCGAGCACGTGTTGCCGGCCTATCTGGAATCCGTCGGCGTGCCGTACCACATCATCGAGAAGGACACCTACTCGGTGGTCAAGGAGAAGATCCCCGAGGGCAAGACCACCTGTTCGTTGTGCTCGCGTCTGCGTCGCGGCACGCTGTACACCTACGCCGACGAGATCGGCGCGACCAAGATGGCGCTGGGACACCACCGCGACGACATTCTGGAAACCTTCTTCCTCAACATGTTCTACGGCGGCACGCTGAAGGCCATGCCGCCCAAGCTCTTATCCGACGACGGTCGCAACGTGGTGATCCGCCCGCTGGCCTACTGCGCCGAAGCCGATATCGAGGCCTACAGCCAGCTCAAGGAATTCCCCATCATCCCGTGCAACCTGTGCGGCTCGCAGGAGAACCTGCAACGCCAGGTGGTCAAGGAGATGCTGCAGGAGTGGGAGCGCAAGAGCCCGGGCCGCGTCGAGATCATGTTCCGCGCCCTGCAGAATGTGCACCCCTCCCAGCTGGCCGACCGTAACCTGTTCGACTTCAAGAGCCTGAAGATCGACGACAGCGCCACACCGCGCTTTCTCGATGTGATGAGCCTGTAAGCCATCGCGGCTGAAGCCCCTCCCACAAGTGACTCGAACCTGTGGGAGGGGCTTTAGCCGCGACGCTTGCCAGGCTGCAAAGGCCTGGAGTATGGTTCGGCCATCGCTTTGGAGAATTCCATGTCCGCCAGCCTCAACCTCCTGTCCATGCTGCAAGCCGGTGCCTCGCGCGCCGCGTTGGCTCGTGCGCAGTCGCTTGTGGCTGCGGCGTATTACTTCTTTGGGTATTGGTTTAGCCACAGGCGCGCCTGATACCCCACAGGCGGCCTGAGACACCAGGGTCGCCACCAGAGACGTTTTCCAGAAAACCCCCGGTCGGCAACCCGACCGGGGGTTTTGTTTTTTCCGGCCGAAAAACGGCCACAGATCGAGGACTCACAGATGAACCGTTACTACCGCAACTACCGCTACGACTGGCGATTTAGCAGCGTCACCACCGCCCTGACACCTTTGCCACGAACACTCAGTTAGCGCCGCCGCGGCATCGACCGCGCCAGCCAAGGAACCGCCAGATCATGAACAGCTCCGCTCAACTCGCCTCCTCCGTCACCACCCCCGCCCGCCGCAGCGCCCAGCCGCTGCCCAGCCCCGCCGTACTGCGTCAACGCCTGCCGCTACCCGCCGCACTTGCCGAACGTATTGCCGCTGACCGTGACGCCATTCGCGCCGTGCTCGATGGCCGCGACTCGCGCCTGCTGGTGGTGGTCGGCCCCTGTTCCCTGCATGACCGTAGCAGCGCCCTCGAATATGCCGAGCGCCTGGCCGAGCTGGCGCCGCAGGTCGATGATCAACTACTGATGGTGATGCGCGCCTACGTGGAAAAACCGCGCACCACCGTCGGTTGGAAAGGGCTGTTGTACGATCCGCATCTGGATGGCAGTGGTGATATGGCCGAGGGTTTGCGACAGTCCCGGCAGTTGATGCTGGATATCCTCGCTCGCGGCTTGCCGCTGGCCACCGAGCTGCTGCAGCCGATGGCCGCCGGCTACTTCGACGACCTGCTCGGCTGGGCAGCGGTTGGTGCCCGTACCAGCGAGTCGCAGGTGCATCGCGAGATGGTCAGCGGCCTGGATTTGCCGGTGGGCTTCAAGAACGGCACCGACGGCAGTGTCGGCATCGCCTGCGACGCCATGCGCTCGGCGGCGCACCCGCATCAGCACTTCGGCATCGATGACCTCGGCCATCCGGCCCTGCTGCATACCGCGGGCAACCCCGACACCCATCTGGTACTGCGCGGCGGCCACGGCGCACCGAACCATGATGCCGTCAGCGTCGCCGCTGCGCGGCAGGCACTTGAGCGCCAGGGCATCGCGCCGCGCATTCTGGTCGATTGCAGTCACGCCAACAGCGGCAAGGATCCGTTGCGTCAACCGGCGGTGCTGGAAAGCGTGATCGATCAGCGCCTGGCTGGCGATGACAGCCTGCGCGGGGTGATGCTGGAGAGCCACCTGTTCGACGGCTGCCAGACGCTTGCCGGCGAGCTGCGTTACGGCGTATCGATCACCGATGGTTGCCTGGGCTGGAGCGGTACCGAGGCTGCGTTGCGCCAGGCTGCCGAACGTTTGCGTGGGTAGGGCGGGTGCAAGCCGCTGGTTCGAGATTGGCAGGTTTCACCCGCCCTACGTGAGCGTCATCGCTGTGGGACTTGAGTGTTCAACGCGCTGCGTGCAGGCTCTGTCATCCGTTTCATGAAGGATTTGATTCATGCGTGATTACAAGTGGCTGCACGAGTTTTGCCTCAATCGCTTCGGCTCGGCGAAGGCACTGGAGGCCATGCTGCCGCAGCCGCGTAGCGATGCCGAACTGCGGGCGCTGAGTGATGACCGTTATCTGTCGCTGATCAGCCTGCGCATCTTCCGCGCAGGCCTCAAACACAGTCTGGTGGACGCCAAATGGCCGGCCTTCGAGCAGGTGTTCTTTGGCTTCGATCCGGAGAAGGTGGTGCTGATGGGCGCCGAACGCCTGGAGAACCTGATGCAGGATGCGCGGCTGATCCGCCACCTGGGCAAGCTGAAAAGTGTGCCGCGCAACGCCCAGTTCATCCTCGATGTGCGTCGTGAGAAGGGTAGCTTTGGTGCACTGATCGCTGACTGGCCGGTGACCGACATCGTCGGTCTGTGGAAATACCTGGCCAAGCATGGCAGTCAGCTTGGTGGTCTGTCAGCGCCGCGTTTTCTGCGCATGGTGGGCAAGGACACCTTCATCCCCACCGATGACATGGTCGCCGCGCTGAAAGCGCAGGACGTGATCGACAAGGCGCCGACCAGCTTGAAAGACCTGGCCGCGGTGCAGGCGGCGTTCAACCAGTGGCAGGCCGAAAGCGGCCGACCGCTGTGTCAGCTATCGGTGATGCTGGCGCATACGGTCAATCACTGAGCGATTGCTGCAACGCCTCCAGCCATTCCTTGGGCACGTCACGCTTCATCGCCAGTTGGCATTGCTGGCTGTCAGGGTCGAAGACGATCACTGCTTCGCCCTTGTCCAGGGCGCGACGCACGCGTTGCACGCGGGTTTCCAGCGGGGTTTCATCGCCATTGTCGGTCCCGTCACGGGTGACGAAGTCTTCGATCAGGGCGGTGAGGGTGTCGGCTTGCAGCAGGTCAGCGGGGATCAGCACAGCGAGTGACTCCAGTTATTGGAGCCCATGATAGAGCCACAGGGCTCCATGCTGCGAGCTTCCTCAGTGCATCGTGCCGGGCCGCTTGAGGTGATGCTCCAGCGTGCTGTAGAGCAGGGCGCTATCCAGCGGTTTGCCGAGGAAATCATCCATACCAGCGTCCAGACCGTGCTGACGGTGCTCGTCGAGGATATGCGCGGTCAGTGCGATGATGGGGACGGCAGCGAGTTGCCGGTCGCGTTCGAACCGGCGGATCTGCCGTGTGGCTTCGAAGCCGTCCATCACCGGCATCTCGCAATCCATCAGGATCAAATGCACGGCTGCCGGGTCGCGAGCGTATTCGTCCACCGCCGCCTGGCCGTCGCCTACCAGGCGCACACTGTAGCCACGTTTCTTCAAAAAGCCCTGAACCACCAGTTGGTTCACCGGGTTGTCCTCTGCCACGAGAATGCAGGGGGCTTCGCTGTTGTCGCTGCGTATTTCTCTGACCAACTGATGTACCTGTGCTCTGGGTTCTTCATACAGCCCGTTCAAGGCCTGGCGCAGCGCGTTGATCGCCACGGGTTGGGCCAGGTGTTGCAGGCGCAGACCATGGCTCGCCGGCAGATGTTGGCAGGCCTCGGGCGGGCAGACCAGCAGCACGCGCTGTTGCGCCTGCAGCTTGGGCCGGAGCGAGTCGAGCCAGTGGTTGACGCCTCCTGGCCAGGGCGCCATCAGTACCAGCAACGGCGGCGCAGCGAAATCCTCCAGATAGTCCTGCAGGCGCTCTGGCGTCTGGCAGCGTTCGGTGCGCATGCCCCAACGCCCGAGCAGACGGCTCATGGCATCCAGGCCCAGGCCATCGAGAGAGGCGAGCAGGGCGGTGCGGCCGGCCAGCAGGCGGCTGAGCTCGTCGGCTGTTTCCTGTTCGGCCAGTAGCGGCATGTCGAACGCGAAGCGGGTGCCCTGGCCCAGGGTGCTCTGTACTTCGATTCTACCGCCCATCATTTCCACCAGCTCTTTGCTGATGGCCAGGCCCAGGCCACTGCCGCCATAGCGGTGAGTAGTGCTGGAGTCGCCCTGAGCGAAAGATTCGAACAATTGCGCCAGCGCCTGCTCACTGATTCCTATGCCACTGTCGCTGACGGCGAACACCAGATGCGGCCGGCCATGGCTGTCGCTGCGGCGGCTGACGCTGACGGCCACATGGCCTTCGGCAGTGAACTTGAGGGCGTTGCTGAGCAGGTTCATCAACACCTGCTTGAGCCGCGTCGGATCACCCTGAATACGCCGGGGTACGCCGTTTTCCAGGCTGACGTAGAGGCGCAGGCGTTTGTCCAGCGCCTGGCCGGTGAACAGGCTGAGCGTCTCGGAAATCATGTCTTCCAGGTCGAACTCGATCTGCTCCAGGCTGAGCTTGCCGGACTCGATGCGGGCGTAGTCGAGGATGTCGTTGATCACCGCCATCAACGAGCTGCCGGAGCTGGAAATGGTGTCGACGTAGAAGCGCTGGCTGCGATCCAGCGGTGTTTCGCGCAGCAGTTGCAACATACCCAGCACGCCGTTGAGCGGGGTGCGGATTTCATGGCTCATCTTGGCCAGGAAGCGACTCTTGGCCTGGTTCTCGAAGGCGGCTTGCTCGGCCGCACGGCGCGACTGGAAGCCTTCCTCCTTGAGCAGGTTGATGCGGTCGGCAAGGCCGATGGACAGGGTGATCAGCTCGATGGTCACGCCGATCTTCACCGCCGCGGCGCCGAACACGCCGAACACTTCCAGGCCCAGCGAACCGGTGGTGGCCTGGATGAAGGCGAACAGCAGGATGGCCCAGGCCAGGGTGTAGTAGGAGCCATAACGTACGCCACGACGCCACACGTAGATGCCGGTCAGCAGCAGGATCAGCGACACCAGGGAGACGGTGACGCTGGCCAGGATGTTCCAGGCAGCGAAGCCGATCAGCGGTATCGACAGCAGGCAGCCGACGCAGACCAACATCAGCAGGCGCAGGCCGGTATCCAGACGCGGGAAATACTGACGTGCATGCAGGAAATGACGGCTGAACTGGATGGCCGTGAGGCAGTGCGCGTACATCAGGATGTAGATGCTGACCGACTGAAAGGCCACGTGCTCGGGCAGCAGCTTGAACAGCATGCCGTCGAAGCACGCCGCGAGCAGGCCGACGTTGAGGTTGTAGGCCAGGTACCAGAGGTAGGCCGATTCACGCAGCGACAGGTAGAGGAACAGGTTGTAGCAGAACATGGCGAACAGCACGCCGTAGAACGCGCCGTTGAAGCCCATCAGGTTTTCCTGCGCGGCTGCGCTGGCACCGTAGGTGGCGAAGAATAGCGGCACGAACACCGTGCTGGTGGTTTCGACGCGGATCAGCAAGGTACTGACACCGGGCTCCAGCTGCATTGGGAACCAGAAATTGCGAACCTGCACCGGCCGCTGGGAGAAGGCGAAACTGTCGCCGCTTTCCTGTTCCAGGCGGTTGCCGTCCGGATCTATCAGGTGCACCTGCAGATGATCGAGCAACGGATAGTTGACTTCGAGATAGCCACCCAGCTCATGGTTCAGGGCGTTGACCAGGCGAGCCTTGAACCACCACACCGATGCGTTCTTGCCGAGGTTGGCATGTTCACCGCCCAGGGCCTTGAAGGCGTCATCATCCAGCGCCTGCACCTGCTCGATGCTCAGGGTGCCCTTTATGTCTTCGTAATAACCGGTGTAAGGGCCCAGGGATAGGCGCAGGTCGTCGCTGTCGAGCGACGCAGGCGTAAGCGCCCAACTGGGGCAGGCGAGCCAGAGCAACAGCAAGGCCAGAAAGACGCGAGGCATCCGTGAACCTCAGAAGGCCAGGAAAATGGCCGGGGTGTCATGTTCAACGTCGCTTGGCGACGGCCCTAAGGTTGGCCACTGACTGCAGGCCAGAAAAAGGGGAGCTGATGCTCCCCTGTCGTTCTGTGTGTCACTTTGCCTTTATGCGCTCAAGCCTTCAAGCGTCCCGATCATGTTGGCCAACCAGGCTGTCTACCGGCGGGACCCGGGTATCGCTTTCCATCTGAGCGTCATGCTCCAGCTGATGACTGAAGCGCTCTAGCGAGCCCTGTGCCGGTTGCGCATCGCTGGCGAACACCGGTGGGCTCATCATGTAGGCGGTGAGCAGGCGGCTGAGGGCCTTGAGGCTATCGATATGGGTGCGTTCATAGCCGTGAGTCGCGTCGCAGCCGAAGGCCAGCAGCGCCGTGCGGATGTCATGGCCGGCGGTGACCGCCGATTGCGCGTCGCTGTGGTAGTAGCGGAACAGGTCGCGGCGTACCGGTACGTCCTGTTCGGCTGCCAGGCGCAGCAACTGACGTGACAGGTGATAGTCGTAGGGGCCGCCGGAGTCCTGCATCGCCACGCTGACGGCGTGCTCGCTGGACTGCTGGCCCGGCGCGACCGGAGCGATGTCGATGCCGACGAACTCGCTGACATCCCAGGGCAGCGCGGCAGCAGCGCCGGAGCCGACCTCTTCGGTGATGGTGAACAGCGGGTGGCAGTCGATCATCGGTTGCAGGCCGTGATCACGAATCGCCTTGAGTGACGCCAGCAGGGCGGCGACGCCGGCCTTGTCATCGAGGTGACGGGCGCTGATATGGCCGCTCTCGGAAAACTCCGGCAGCGGATCGAAGGCGACGAAATCACCGACGCAAACGCCCAAGGAATCGCAATCAGCGCGGGTGGCGCAGTAGGCGTCCAGGCGCAGTTCGACGTGATCCCAGCTCACTGGCATGGTGTCGACGGCGGTGTTGAAGGCGTGCCCCGAGGCCATCAGTGGCAGCACACTGCCGCGAATCACGCCGTTGTCGGTGAACAGGCTGACACGGCTACCTTCGGCGAAGCGGCTCGACCAGCAGCCCACCGGGGCCAGGCCCAGGCGGCCGTTGTCCTTGATTTCGCGGACGATGGCGCCAATGGTGTCCAAGTGCACGGACACGGCGCGGTCGAACCGCTCGTACTCGCTCTGGCGCCCGCGCAGGGTGGCGCGAATGGTGCCGCGGCGGGTCAGCTCGAAGGGGATTTCCAGCTCTTCGAGACGTTCGGCGACGTAGCGCACGATGGTGTCGGTGAAACCGGTGGGGCTGGGAATGGCAAGCATCTCCAGCAGCACCTTCTGCATGTAGTCGAGATCGGGTTCGGGTAGTTGTTGCATGCAAGCTCCTCGGCATTCGGGTTTCCCCTCTCCCTGTGCGGGAGAGGGCCGGGGGAGAGTGGTCAGCTCGATACCTGGCTGAGCGGGAACAGCAGGTCGACGAAGCGCTCGGCGGTCGGCTGTGGCTCATGGTTGGCCAGGCCAGCGCGCTCGTTGGCTTCGATGAATACGTATTCCGGCTGATCAGCGGCGGGCACCAGCAGGTCGAGGCCAACCACGGGGATTTCCAGGGCGCGCGCGGCCTTGATGGCAGCGTCGCGCAGGGTCGGATGGAGGATTGCGGTGACGTCTTCCAGAGTCCCGCCGGTATGCAGGTTGGCAGTCTTGCGCACGGCCAGGCGCTCGCCGGCGGGCAGCACACTGTCGTAGTCGAGGCCGGCGCCATGCAGGGTGCGCAGGGTTTCGGCGTCCTTGGGGATGCGGCTTTCGCCACCGGTGGCGGCCTGGCGGCGACGGCTTTGCGCATCGATCAGCTCGCCGATGCTGTGGCGGCCATCGCCAATGATCTCGGCCGGACGGCGGATAGCCGCGGCCACCACCTCGTAGCCGATTACCAGTACGCGCAGGTCGTGACCTTCGTGATAACTCTCCAGCAGCACGCGCTGATCGAACACGCGGGCGCGTTCGATGGCTTCCTGCACCTCGCCCGGTGTACGCAGATCCACAGCCACGCCCTGGCCTTGTTCGCCATCGACTGGTTTGACCACGACCGAGCCATGTTCAGCGAGAAAAGTGGCATTGTCCTCGGCGCTGGCGGCCAGGCGCTGGGCCGGCACGCTAAGGTCAGCGCGCGACAGGGCACGGTGGGTCAGACGCTTGTCCTGGCACAGGGTCATGCTCACGGCACTGGTCAGGTCGCACAGCGATTCGCGGCAGCGGATGCGTCGGCCACCGTGACTGAGGGTGAACAGCCCGGCCTCGGCGTCATCCACCTGCACTTCGATGCCGCGGCGCAGCGCCTCGTCGACGATGATCCGCGCGTAGGGGTTGAGCTCGGCCTGTGGGCCGGGGCCGAGGAACAGCGGCTGGTTGATGCCGTTCTTGCGCTTGAGGCTGAAGGTCTGCAGCTCGCGGAAGCCGAGCTTGGCGTAGAGCTTCTTGGCCTGCTTGTTATCGTGCAGCACCGACAGGTCGAGGTAGCTCAGGCCACGGCTCATGCCGTGCTCGATCAGGTGACGCACCAGTACTTCGCCGACACCGGGTCGGCTGCATTGCGGGTCGACCGCCAGGCACCACAGGCTGCTGCCGTTCTCCGGGTCACGGAAAGCGCGCTGGTGGTTGAGGCCCATGACACTGCCTATCACCGCGCCGCTGTCTTCGTCCTCGGCCAGCCAGTAGGTCGGGCCGCCCTCGGTGTAAGGCGTGAGCTTGGCCGGGTCGATCGGCAGCATGCCGCGGGTCTGGTACAGGCAGTTGATGGCCTGCCAGTCGGCATCGTTCTGCGCCCGGCGAATACGAAAACCACGGAAGCTGCGACGCGCCGGGCGGTAGTCGGTGAACCACAGGCGCAGCGTGTCGGAGGGGTCGAGAAACAGTTGCTGCGGTGCATGCGCCAGCACCTGATGCGGGGCGGCTACGTAGAGGGCGATGTCACGTTCACCGGGCTGTTCGTCCAGCAGGGATTCGGCCAGGACAGTGGCGTCGGGGTAGGTATGGCCGATCAGCAGGCGGCCCCAGCCGCAATGAATGGCTTGTGGCTGGCTGGGCTGGCTGCTGTGATCCTCGGCCAGGCGGGCCTGCAGACGCTCGTAGGATGGTGTCTGGCCTCGCAGCAGGCGTTGGTTGAAGGCAGTGGAGCGCATGGAATAATCCCTGTCCGTGTTCACAACGTCCGGTCTTGGCCGGATCGTCATTGAGTCGCGACACATCCCGGCTTTGCCGGGCTATGACCATTGATCCAGCAGGAGCGGCCCGAGGGCCGCTCCATGTGAGTTACAGACCCT
Organism: Pseudomonas sp. o96-267; assembly: GCF_003935465.1. NCBI lineage: Bacteria > Pseudomonadati > Pseudomonadota > Gammaproteobacteria > Pseudomonadales > Pseudomonadaceae > Pseudomonas > Pseudomonas sp. o96-267. The sequence continues at coordinate 2,629 of NZ_RHQP01000021.1, read as the reverse complement.
GTTCGCTCAACCACAGATTGAGCGCTGCCAGTTGCCATAGCTTGGACCCGCGCAGCGGCGTGAGCTGGCTTTGCGGGTTGGTCAGCAACTGATCGAGCATGGTCGGGTTGAACAGGCCGCGATCCTGGCTGGGGTCGAGCAGCAGGTCGCGCACCCAACCGAGGGTGGCACCCTCCAGATGCTTGAGCCCTGGCACCGGGAAGTAGCCTTTGGGCCGGTCGATCACCTCGCTGGGGATGACCTTGCGCGCGGCTTCCTTGAGCACGTACTTGCCGCCTTCTGGCAGCTTGAACTGCGCGGGAATGCGCGCTGACAGTTCGGCCACGCGGTAGTCGAGGAACGGCGTGCGTGCCTCCAGGCCCCAGGCCATGGTCATGTTGTCCACCCGTTTGACCGGGTCGTCGACCAGCATCACTGTGCTGTCCAGGCGCAGGGCCTTGTCCACTGCCGCATCGGCGCCGGGCATGGCGAAGTGCTCGCGAACGAACTCGCCAGCCATGTCGCCGGTCAGCCAGGCGGGCTGCACGCAGGCCGCGTATTCGTCGTGCTCGCGGTCGAAGAAAGCGGCGCGGTAGGCGGCGAAAGCATCCTTGGCACCATCGACTTGCGGATACCAGTGGTAGCCGGCGAACAGTTCGTCAGCGCCTTGGCCACTCTGTACCACCTTGCAATGCTTGGCGACTTCGCGCGAGAGCAGGTAGAAGGCGATGCAGTCATGGCTGACCATCGGCTCGCTCATGGCGCGGAAGGCCTGCGGCAGCTGCTCGAGAATCTCGTGCTCGCCAATGCGCAATTGATGATGGCGGGTGCCGAAATGCTGGGCGATCAGGTCCGAATACTGGAATTCGTCGCCACGTTCGCCGCCGGCATCCTGGAAGCCGATGGAGAAGGTCAGCAGGTTCTCCACACCAGCTTCGCGCAGCAGGCCGACCAGCATGCTCGAATCGACGCCGCCGGAGAGCAGCACGCCGACGTCGACCGCCGCGCGCTGACGAATCTCCACTGCTTCGCGCATGGTCTGCAGTGTGCGGTCGCGCCATTCTTCAAAGCCGAAGTTCACTTCCTCGCCTTGCGGGCCGAACTGCAGCGTCCACCAGGTGTGCTGTTCGACCTTGCCGTCGGCATCGACACGCATCCAGGTGGCTGGCGGCAGTTTCTCCACGCCCGCCAGGATGGTGCGCGGCGCGGGCACCACGGCATGGAAGTTCAAATAGTGGTTGAGGGCGACGGCATCCAGCGTCTTGGCGATGTCGCCACCCTGCAGCAGGGCTGGCAGCGACGAGGCGAAGCGCAGGCGCTCACCAGTGCGCGACAGGTACAGCGGTTTGACGCCGAGGCGGTCGCGGGCGATGAACAGACTTTGCTTGTCACGCTCCCAGACGGCGAAGGCGAACATGCCATTGAGTTTGGGCAGCAGCGCCTCGCCCCAGGCGTGATAGCCCTTGAGCAGTACCTCGGTGTCACCGCCGGAGAAGAAGCGATAGCCCAGCGCTTCCAGCTCGCCGCGCAGCTCGGGGTAGTTATAGATGGCACCGTTGAACACCATCGAGAGGCCGAGATCGCTGTCGATCATCGGCTGGCCCGAGGCTTCGGCCAGATCCATGATCTTCAGCCGGCGATGGCCCAAGGCGATCGGGCCCTGGCTATGAAAGCCGTGAGCGTCGGGGCCGCGAGGGGCCAGGTGGTGGGTGATGCGCTCGACTGCCGCCAGGTCCGCGGGACGTCGATCAAAACGTAGTTCTCCAGCTATTCCGCACATAGTTCCTTACCGGTATTGCCGTTGGGGATGGTGGCTCGGACAGGCCGAACCTTTTACACCAAAACAAGAAAATGCTTTCATGTCAAAGTTTTGGTTAATGTGTATTGGTGCTTATGAGTGATAAAAAAGTTCCTGGTGAAATAGATTTGTCATCTGTCATGGCCTTTGAAATGCCACTATTCCAGGCGCTGCGCCGCTTGCAGCAGGCGGGGGAAGTGCATGCCAAGCGTTTGGCCCGTTTTGGCGGGCTGACGCCCATGCAGTTGATGGTGCTGCAGGTGCTGGCCAGCGAGACGCGCATGACTGCGAGCGTGCTCAGTAGTCGCGTCAGCCTCACCGCGGCGACGCTTTCCGGGCTGCTCGATCGTCTCGAGGAGCACGGCCTGTTGCAGCGCCAGCGTGATGACCAGGATCGCCGTCGCCAGTGGCTACTGATCAGTGCCGCCGGACGTGAGCTGATCCAGCAGGCACCGTCGTTGATGCCGCCGGAGTTCAACCAGCGTTTTGCCGCGCTGGCCGATTGGGAGCGCCACAGCCTCACTGCCGCGCTGCTGCGCGCCGCCGAACTGTGCGGAGAGATGGAATGAGGTGGGCAATGAACCTGCCTTTTTCAGAAAAAATTCAAGCAGGGTGTTGACTTAGCATCGCCGCCTGCATAAAGTGCGCGCCTCGCTAAGGCACATGGGTGATTAGCTCAGCCGGGAGAGCATCTGCCTTACAAGCAGAGGGTCGGCGGTTCGATCCCGTCATCACCCACCATAGCCTTAGAGAGAAGGACGAAAGTCCACCGACGCGCAGCGGTAGTTCAGTCGGTTAGAATACCGGCCTGTCACGCCGGGGGTCGCGGGTTCGAGTCCCGTCCGCTGCGCC
>NZ_RHQP01000020.1:0-91286 GCF_003935465.1 Pseudomonas sp. o96-267 | reverse complement strand
GGGGCTTCCTTCATAGAGCCTTGACCCGTAACTCCTTCGGCATCGAAAACGTGATGTTCTCCGGCCGCCCCTCCAACTCCCCCGGCCCCCCCCCCCCCCCCCCCCCGGGGGGGGGGGGCGCCCCCCCCCCCCCCCCCCCCCCACAACAATCGCCAGCAAGCTGGCTCCTACGGATCGCGAACTAGGCCCGCGCGGCACTCGCCGGGCTGAGCATCTCGATCTCGCGAATGTCGAAATCACGCCTCAGGTATTCCATGCGCTTGTCGTGAAACGCGCGCATGTGTGGCAACGCCGTGTGCTCGGCCAGCGCCTCCCGCGATGCCCACACCTCGTAGAAGATGAACAGGGTCGGGTCATGCGCATCGCGCAGCATGTGGTATTCGATGCAGCCAGGCTCGGCGCGACTGGGTTCGACATAGGCGCGAAACAGTTGCTCGAAGGCCTCGGCCTGTTCGGGTTGGGTGTGCGCGTGAAGGATAAAACCGTACATGTATGCAGGCGCCTCGATTGGGGAGATGCCTCACCTTAACGCAGCATTCAGCGAGCCTTTCATGATTTTCAGTCAACAATAATTTGACCGTTTCGGGGTGTTTCGCACGCGCAGGGCCAGCTAACCTGCCGCCACATTTTTGGAGAACCCCCATGAAAAAGATCCTCCTGCTCAACGGCGGCAAAGCGTTCGCCCATTCCCACGGCCAGTACAACACTACTCTGCATGACGCAGCAGTGGCCTTCCTCGACCGCGCCGGTTTCGACGTCAAGACCACCTTTATCGACGGCGGCTACGACGTCGAAGAAGAAGTGCAGAAATTCCTCTGGGCCGATGTGGTGATCTACCAGATGCCCGGCTGGTGGATGGGCGCGCCCTGGACAGTGAAGAAGTACCTCGACGAGGTATTCACCGCCGGTCACGGCAGCCTCTATGCCAGCGACGGCCGTACCCGCTCCGACGCCTCGCAGAAGTACGGCAGCGGCGGGCTCATCCAGGGCAAGCAGTACATGCTATCGCTGACCTGGAACGCCCCAGTGCAGGCCTTCGAGGACCCGACCGATTTCTTCGAAGGCAAAGGCGTGGACGCGGTGTACTTCCCCTTCCACAAGGCCAACGAATTCCTCGGCATGACTGGCCTGCCCACCTTCATCTGCAATGACGTGATGAAAGTGCCGAGCATCGAGCAGGACGTGGCGCGCTACGAGCAGCACCTCGCCCAGGTGTTCGGCATCGCCTGACGCAGGCGTTCGCTCATTGCCCGCCGAACAGCGCCGTCCAGTAGATGCCGGCATCGCTCTGCGGGTCGTTGGCGTAGGCTGCGCCTAGCTCGCTGAACTCCGGGTTCATTATGTTGGCGCAATGCCCGGAGCTGGCGAGCCAGCCCTCGACCACCTTGGCGGTGGTATCCAGCGCTGCGGCGATGTTCTCGCCGACCTTGGTACCGCTGTAACCCGCCAGCTCAGCGCGGTCACCCGGCGTAAGGCCGTCGCGCCCCTGATGAGCGAAGAAATTGCCATTAGCCATAGCCCGGCTATGGCTCTCGGCGGCGCTACCCAGTTCGGCGCTCCATACCAGCGGCGTAGTAGCGGCAAAGGCCTGGTCGCCGCACTGGCGCGCCTCGGCGCGGGCGGAGTTGATCAGCAGGAGCAGACTTTCCCCCTCGGTCTGCCAGGTTTGCAGCCGCCCACTGAGCAGCGGCCGGGCCAGCACGATGCGCCAGTCACGATCCTGCTGACTGACGCCGATATCGATGAACTGAGGGTCGAGCATCACGCGGCAGAAGCTCTCGCTCAATGCCTGCATGGCAGCCTGCGCATTGCGCGGGCCGGAGAGGGTGATGGCCTGTACGTTGACCAGTGGGTAGCCGGCCGCGCTCAGCGCATCCTGCAGGTCCGCAGTGCCGTTGGCAGGCAGGATCAGGCGTGGATCGTTGGTCAACGGCGGTAATGGCTCGGAGGCCTGCACGCCGCAGCGTTGCACCTCGCTGCGATAGGTGTTGATCGTCTCGATCAGCTCAAGGTCCTCAGCCGCCTGAACCGTGCCCGCAATCCCCATCAACAGCAGCGCCAGCAGGCAGCCCTGCCTTCCCCATTTGCTCATTGTTGTTGTCATACAGCCTTCTCCCAACTAACGTCGTGATTCTGACGCAATTCCCGGCGCAGGGTCTTGGCCGGTTTCCTGATCCCATCGAACGCCCGCGTACATTGGCATCGCGGCCGAACGGCAGGCTTCCTGCATGACGCCATCTATCGTCATCACACAACTTATGCACTCGCCTCTCCCGCCTGAGAACACTAATGCCCGGTTACTTCGCCAAGAACGAACAACATCGCCGCCTGGTCCTCAAAGCCTTGCTATGGATCACCTTGAGCGGCGGTTTGTTCTTCTCGGTCGTCAATCTGTTGCACGACAACTGGCTGCTGGCCGGCCTGGAGATCGGCTATGCCGCGGTGTCGCTGTATCTGCTGACCATCATCGATAAAACACGCAACCTGCAGCTATTGACCGCAATTTACCTGCTGCCGTTCTTCAGCATCATGATTGTGGCGCTGGCTCAGACCACCACTACCTTCGCGGTGTTCGCCTGGATCCAGACAATTCCGATCATCTGCTATCTATTACTGGGGTTGCGCCTGGGGATGTACGGCTCGATCGTGTTCGTCGGTGTCGGCCTGTTCGTCTTCAGTCAGCGGTTTTCGTCCGATGAATTGCTGCAAAACGTCGAGATCATCGCCAATCTCGGCCTTGCCAGTCTGGCGGTGATGATTTTCGCGCACATCTACGAGCGCAGCCGCCTGCTCAATGAGCAGCGCCTGACCGAGCAGGCGACCACCGATTCTCTGACCGGCCTGCCAAACCGCCTGAAGCTGGCCGAGGTATTCGAGCGTGAGCGTGCCCATGCGTTGCGCAACGGCACGCCGCTTTCGCTGGTATTCGTCGATATCGACCACTTCAAGCAGATCAACGACCGCTTTGGCCACGAGGTCGGTGACCGTGCCCTGGTTCACTTCGCCAAGGTGCTGGCGCAGCGTTTACGGGTCAATGATCTGTTCTGCCGCCTGGGCGGTGAGGAATTTGCGGTGCTGCTGCCAGGCAGCAAAGCAGCGCAAGCTCGGGAAATCGCCGAAAACCTGCGCGAACGCCTGGTTGCGCAATCGCTGACTGTGGATGAAACCACGCTGCACATGACGTTGAGCGCTGGCGTGGCCTGTTTCGGGGTAGATGGGCAATCACTGGACGAGCTGATGCTGGCGGCAGACAGGCGCACCTACGCGGCCAAGCGCGCCGGGCGTAACCGGGTGATCACCCGAGAGGACGTAGAACCCATTCTGGGCTGAACGGCTGCGGATCAGACGTAGATGCTGACTCCGCCCTTTTCCTGCAGCCACTGGCGGTAGGTTTCCAGCGAGTCGGTCTGCTGGTCGCCGTTGTAACCGGCGATGCGCACGCTGCCATCCATGCCGGCATCCACCATCTTCTGCACCTGCGCCAGCAGCTTGGCGGCATCGTCGCGATCGAGCTGCGTCACATCCGGCAATTGAATCACCGAAGGCCTAGTCGGCTGACTGTCGCCACTGCGCTGCACGGTATTGCTGGGCTGCGCCGCGCCACCATTCATCGCGCGTAGTAGTCCACCCTCACTGCGCGCCACCACCTGTTTGGCAAAACGCCGCAAGTCGGCAACTGGATCCTGACTGGCCTGACCGTTGGCTTCGCCGCTGGTCGCAGTCGAGCGATTGTTGAGCTGGCTACCGTAGTAGCTGAGCATGGCAGGCGTGCTGTTGTTGATACTGGTCATGAGGCCTCCGCGAAATCCGTTCGCCTGATGCATAGCAGATTCCGGGCCAGCCGCTGCAGACCAGTAAATACGCGGCTTTCATACGACGTCGCGGCATGGACTTGCCACCCCGAGGCAAGGGTTTGCCAATAGCGGTCAACCCAATAGATCGACCATTACCGCGTTGCTGTAGATCAGGCAGCCATCTTCGGCGCTGTAGCCGACCAGATGAAACTGGCCACGCCCCTCTTCGCCGCCAATGTAGACGCGCCATTTGCATTCACTCAGTGGGCCGAAGCCCTCCGGCATGACCAGCTCCAACGTCTGCATGTCTGCGTCGATCATCGCGTCCCGGACGCCGCTGCGCTGCAATTGCTCCTCAGCCTGCTCCAGGCGCAAGTGCTCCGCCTCGCTGACATAGAACTGCAGAGTGCCGATAGGGATGGATTTGCTGTCATTGTCGGCCTTGCGCCAACCGTCGATGCTCAGGGTGTTCATCCGCAAGTCTCCTCAGTGAAGCCTGAGTTCAGGGCAAATGCCCACTTACAGAAGATGGGACAAGCCAGACGCCGAAACGGCTCCTGACAGATGGACGAACGGCCGACCGTTTGCTTGTCGAGGCGATTGCGCTAGGCTCTGCACCTTCATTGATAGGAGGTACTCCCATGGCCCGCGCCACTGCCCGCCACATCCTGGTTGCCAGCGAAGACAAGTGCAACGAACTGAAAGCCGCCATCGAGGGCGGTGCCGATTTCGCCCAACTGGCCCGCGACAACTCCTCCTGCCCGTCCGGCCGTAGCGGCGGTGATCTGGGTTCCTTCGGCCCGGGCCAGATGGTCAAGGAATTCGACACCGTGGTGTTCAGCGCACCGGTCGGCGTGGTGCAAGGCCCGGTCAAGACTCAGTTCGGTTATCACCTGCTGGAAGTCACCAGCCGTCAGGACTGATTCTCTCGCAATGGAAAAGCCACCCGCCGGTGGTTTTTCCGTTGCCCACGCTGTTCAGTCCCACGGCAGGGCTCTGGCTTTATGAAACGCGGTACCCGCCTCACCTTCATCCTGCTGGTGTTCATATGCCTGTCGCTGGCATTGCTGACGGCCTGGCAGATCTGGTTTTCCCGCGAGCGTGCCCTGCATGAGCTGAACGTGGCCAATCTCAACCTGGCGCGTGCCCTGGACAATTACAGCGAAGGGGTGATTCGCCAATCCGAGCTGATATTGGTGGAGCTGGCAGAACGCCTGGAGCAGGAAGGCAAGGGTCGGGCACATCTTGATCGCCTGCAGCAGGTCGTGCAGGAACAGAGCCGGGTGTTCAAGCTGGCCAGCACTATCATCATCTACAACGCCAAGGGTGACCGCCTGCTGGTATCGCGGGGCGATATCAATGCGCGCCCGAACGCCGCCGATCGTGCGTTCTTCATCCATCATCGCGACAATCCCTCGCCCGAGACGTTCATCGGCCCGACCATCAAGAGCCGCCTGGCGCACGGGTGGATATTCACCGTCAGCCGGCGCCTGAACGATACCGACGGCAATTTCTCCGGCGTGGTGGCCATCACGTTGAGCGTGGAGCATTTCCTCCACCTGTTCGGCAGCCTCGATCTGGGCCAGCAAGGCACGATGAGCCTCTCAACCAGCGATGGCACCCTGCTGGTTCGCCAACCTTTCCGTGAACAGGATGTGGGCCTGGATTGGTCGAGCTCGCCGATCTTTCAGACATTACGCGCACAGCAACAGGCCACGACCACACAGGTCTCCCGCATCGATGGCATCGAGCGCCTGTGCGCGTTCCGTCATAACAGCAACCTCCCCCTGATCACCGTGGTCGCGCTGGGCCGCGATGAGGCGCTAACGGCCTGGCGCCGTGATGCACGACTGTTCGCCACGGTGGTTCTGATTCTGCTGCTCGCCGTCGCCATCATCGGCCAGCGGCTACTTGTCGACATGCACCGTCGCTCGCGCGCCGAGCGCCAACTGCTCAGCGCCCGGGAAGAACTGCTCGACGCCAATGCCCGCCTGGAAATACTGGCTTCGCAGGACGCCCTGACGGGCCTGGCCAACCGTCGCAGCTTCGACCAGGCGCTGGAAGTGGAAATTCGCCGTGCACAGCGCCAGGGTTCAGACCTTACCCTGATGCTGCTCGATATCGACATGTTCAAGCGCTACAACGATCACTACGGCCACCTGGCGGGTGATGAATGCCTGCGCAGCGTCGCCGACCTGCTCCAGCGCTGCATGCGTCGCCCCGGCGACCTGGCGGCACGCTACGGCGGCGAAGAGCTGGCCGTGATTCTGCCGAACACCAGTAGCGAGGGCGCCGAAACCATCGCTCTCGCGTTCATGGCAAACCTGCAGCACAGCGCACTGCCGCATGAGAACAGTCCATTCCAGAGAATTACGGTGAGCATCGGCCTGGCCAGCCTGAGCCCCGGCCACCAGGACAGCGCCACAAGCGCCCTGAGCCTGATCGACGCAGCGGACCAGGCGCTGTATCGGGCCAAGGCCAATGGTCGCAACCGCCTGGAAAGTGCAGCACGCCAGGATGCAGCGGACAGGTGACAAGTCGGCCGGAGCGATTCAGCATCCCTGCTACTGTCAGCCATAAATGAGCAGTCACGATGAGCAACGACACCTCGCACCCGCTGCAAAAACTCGCCCAGAATCTGCTTGGCAAAGCGATCCACGAACTCGAGCCGGAAGAAAGCCATGTGCTCGAACAGATTCGCCAGCGTCGCCCCATCAGCCGCGATGCTGCCGACGCGTCGGATGAACAATCATCTTTCGGCGAGAGGCTTTCCGATCGGGTCGCATCGGTCGGCGGCTCATGGACCTTCATCATCTGTTTTTCGCTGACCATGCTCGGCTGGATGCTGCTCAACACCGACGTGCTGTCGCACTTTGGCATGGCCTTCGACCCCTACCCTTACATTTTCCTCAACCTGATGCTGTCGACCCTGGCGGCGATCCAGGCGCCGATCATCATGATGAGCCAGAACCGCCAGGCGGCGAAGGATCGCCTGGCCGCGAGCCTGGACTTCGAAGTGAACCTGCGCGCCGAGTTGGAAATCATGCGCCTGCACGAGAAGATCGACCAACGCATCCAGCAGCGTCTGGACCAGATTCTCGAGCGCCTGCCGGAAAAACGCCCGCAAGACTGAGCCGACGCGGGCCGCGTTTGCACCGTAGGGCGCGCCGTGCGCACCAGAGTTCAGGCATTCAGGCCAGGCGCGCAGCGCACTCTACGGCAGCGTCGGCTCGCGCTGCCGCCAGCTATCTAGCAAGCGTCCGCCCCACACGTTGATCAGCAGCCCGGCCCTCACCAGCGCCGCACCGACCATCTGCAATCCGCCGCGACGTTCGCCCAGCAGCAGCGCCGAGGAGCTGATACCCACCACCGGCACCAACAGCGAAAACGGCGCCACCTGGCTGGCCGGGTAAAGCGACAGCAGACGACTCCAGCGCCCGTAACCGAGAATGGTGGCACCGAATGCCAGGTAAGCCAGTACCAGCAGCGAGTCCAGGCTGAGACTACGCAGCGACTGGCTGATCAGTTCCGGGCCTTCCAGCCACAGCGATAACGCCAGAAACGGCAGCGGCGGGATCAGGCTGCCCCAGACCACCAGGCCGACCAGATTGACCTTGCCCAGCTTGCGTGTGACCACGTTGCCCAGCGCCCACATCGAGGCAGCGGCGATGGTCAGGGCAAAGCCGGCCAGGGTCATCGCCTGCCCGCCCTGCAGACCGATCAACACCAGACCGCTGGCCGCCACCAGCAGGCCGAACAGGTTGCTGCCGCGCAGCCGCTCACCGAGAAATAGCGCGGCGAAAAACAGGGTGAAGAACGCCTGCGACTGCAGCACCAGCGACGCCAGGCCGGCCGGCATGCCGACGTACATGGCATAGAAGAGAAAGGCGAACTGCCCCAGGGAAATGGTCATGCCATAGGCCAGCATCCAGCGCAGCGGCACCTGCGGCCGACGCACGAAGAGAATCGCCGGAAACGCCGCGAGCATGAAACGCAGGGCGCCCATCAGCATCGGCGGCATGCCGTGCAGGCCGACCTTGATGACCACGAAGTTCAGCCCCCAGACGACGATCACCAGCAGCGCCAGCAGCAGATCCTTGGGCGTCATGAGCACAAACCTCAAGTTGAGTGAGCCGGCATTAGAACAGCCTCACCCCGCAGCAGACAGACACAGAGGCCGAGGAAAAAAGCCACACAGCCACTGCCGGCTGCTAACCTGCGCGCTTATGTAGTGGTACGCCAAACCCATGACTCTGCAAGATTTCCTTCTGTTCGCCTTGCCTGCAGTGTTTCTCACCGGGCTGTCCAAGGGTGGCTTCGGTGGCGCTCTGGGCGGCATCGCCGTGCCGTTGCTGGCACTGGCCACGTCGCCGAAACAGGCGGTGGCGGTGATGTTGCCAATTCTCTGCCTGGCCGATGTGGTGGGCCTCAAGGCCTACTGGGGCAAGTGGGATACGGCCAACCTCAAGGTCATGCTGCCGGGCGCGTTCATCGGCATCGCCATCGGCTCGATGACTTTCGGTTTGTTCGACGAACGCGCCATCGGCCTGCTGATCGGCGCCATCGCCATTATCTTCGTCGGGCTCGGCCTGGTAGTTGGCAACCAGGCACCCCGCCCGCTGCATAAAGGACGCGGCACACTGCTGTCGAGCCTGGCCGGCTTCACCAGTTTCGTCGCCCACGCCGGTGGCCCGCCGGTGATGATGCACCTGCTGCCGCAGCAACTGGACAAGGTGCGTTTCGTCGCCACCATCAACCTGTTCTTCCTGCTGACCAACGCAGCGAAGCTGTTTCCCTACGCCGCGCTGGGTCAGTTCACCCAGGAAAACCTGCTGCTCAGTCTGATGCTCGCGCCCATCGTGCCACTAGGCGTTTGGAGCGGCCTGTGGCTGCAATCGCGGGTCAACCACCTGTGGTTCTACCGCATCGCCCGGTTGGGCATTCTGCTGGCTGGCCTACAACTGATCTGGCGTTACCTCTGACACCGGCTAAGGCTGCAACCCCAGCAGCTCGCGCAACTCACGAGCGGTAGGCATGCGCGCCGACACGCCGCTGTTGAAATCGAAGGACTTGGCGCTGGCCAGCGGCCCGACTATCACTGGGTCAAAGCCTGCATCGGTCACCAGACGTGCCGCCACTTCCAGCGCCGCCTCGTCATCCGCGGCCAGCGGGATGGCCAGTTTCTCGCCGTCGCGATGTGCCTGGCTGCGCAGGTTGTAGGCGGCGATGGCATTGAACGCGCGCACCAGGCGCACGCCCGGCAGAAACTGCTGCGAAGCCAACCCGGCGCCCATTTCGACCGCTTCTTCAGCCATCGCCCCGTCGCGCCCAGGGCGCGGATTACCGGCGTCCAGCACCACCTTGCCGGCAAGCTCAGTGGCGTAGTCACGGCCAACCTGCGGCGTCGCGCCGTAGGGCACCGCCAGCAGAATCACCTCACCGAAGGCCGCGGCCTCGCGAGGCGTGCCCACACTTGCGCGCTCCCCCAGCTCATCGGCCAGTGCTTGCAGGCGTTCAGGATTGCGCGAGGAAATCATCACCTCGTGCCCAGCCTCAACCCACAGCCGCGCCAGCGCGCTGCCGATATTGCCGGTGCCGATGATACCGATGCGCAAGGCATCCGCCTGCGCCGGGGCGCCGCCCATCAGCACAAGCAGGCCGAGCGCAGCGGCGAAACGGTGAAGTAAACAGGGCATGGCGAGCTCCTCGAGCGAGTGACGACGAAGAGCAAGCATAGAAAAACCAGGCCCCCTGACGGCCAACGATTCGCAACAGGGTGTTGCCCGCCAGCTATGCTTGAAAGGCGATACCGCAATGCAGTCGGCTGCAGGAGCCGAGGAGGTGGCAGTGACCCGAACGCGTCCCCCCAGTCAATGACCTGCTTCCCGGAGACACGACCATGAGCAAAAGCATGGATTCACATAAAGAAGGCAAGAAGAAGCCGCTGAAAACGGCGCACGAGAAGCGTATGGCCAAGCGCGAGAAGAAACATGGCCAAACCCTGCTCGGCAGCCACTCGCCGAACGCCTGAGCCCCTACTTGCCGGCGCAGCTCGCTGCGTCGGCAAGCCCCAGCGTAAAAACACCATCCGGGAAATTGCGCGTGCCGCCAGCGCCGCAAGGCACTAGAATCCGCAGCCTAAGTGATCGTCCGGCCGCTCCTGCGCGCTGCGACGCCGTCTCACCTATCGGCCAGGAGACCCCAGATGGGCGCCCAGTGGAAAGCCAAACCCAAAGAAGCAGCCGCCAATGCCCGAGGCAAGATCTTCGGCAAGCTGGTGAAGGAAATCATGCTCGCCGCGCGTAACGGTGCCGACCCGGACATGAACCCCAAGCTGCGCCTGGCCGTGCACCAGGCCAAGAAAGCCTCGATGCCCAAGGACACCCTGGAGCGTGCCATCAAGAAAGGTGCGGGCCTGTCCGGTGAAGTGATCAACTACGAGCGCACCCAGTACGAGGGCTTCGCTCCGCATCAGGTGCCGGTGATCGTCGAGTGCCTGACCGACAACGTCAACCGCACCGTCGCCGAGATCCGCGTGCTGTTCCGCAAGGGTCAACTCGGTGCATCCGGCTCGGTCAGCTGGGACTTCGACCACGTTGGCCTGATCGAAGCCACTACCGAAGAAGGCGCTGACCCGGAGCTGGCGGCCATCGAAGCCGGCGCCCAGGACTTCGTGCCCGATGACGAGGGCTCGACCCTGTTCATCACCGATCCGACCGACCTCGACGCCGTGTGCAAGGCCCTGCCGGAACAGGGTTTCACCGTCAACTCGGCCAAGCTCGGCTACCGCCCGAAAAACCCGGTAAGCAGCCTGACGCCGGAGCAGATGGAAGAAGTCGAAGCCTTCCTCGAGGCCATCGACGGCCATGACGACGTGCAGAACGTTTACGTCGGCCTCGCTGGCTGATGTTAGCTGGGCGCCCGGATCGGGCGCCCAACGCTGCTCCCATGCCAACCACCCTGCAAATTGCCGCCGCCTGCCTGTTCGACGAACGAGGTCGCCTGCTGCTCGTGCGCAAGCGCAACACCCGATTCTTCATGCTTCCTGGCGGTAAACGCGAGCCGGGCGAAGATGCGCTGTCTGCGCTTCAGCGTGAGCTGCTCGAAGAGTTGGAGCTGCAACTGCAGGCCGGCGCACTGCAACCACTCGGCCAGTTTCAGGCGCCCGCCGCCAACGAGGCCGATACCTGGGTGCAGGCAGACATCTTTCACGCCGCCCTGCCCCACGCCGTACAACCGGCTGCCGAGCTGGAGGAACTGCGCTGGCTCGATACTTCCCTCCCCGTTCCTGACGACCTGGCGCCACTGCTGCGCGATCAGGTGCTGCCGGCCCTGAAACGGCTGCCGTCTGTGTAAGAGCGTCGCTCACGGCATCAAAACCGCTCCCGGCAGTTTCTTGATCCACGACAACGCGGGTGACAGCACCAGCGATTAGGCTGCGCCGATAAACAAAACCATTCGCCTTGCCTGCAAACCCCACAGGAAACGAGGTTTGCCATGAGTATCACGTCCGCCCAAATCTGCGAGGCCGCCGACCAGCTGCAGGGTTTCGTCGGCTTCAACGCCAAGACCGAGCAGTACCTGCTGCGATTCTCCGAAGACAGCTTCGGCCTCGACGTACCGGCCGAAACCATCACGCCTACCTGCGAATACGTCTGGCACGCTGACGAGGGCGAACTGATGCGCCTGGATCGCCAACGTTTGGCCTGGCTGCAGGAGCAACGCATCGATGATCGAGTGAATCTCGGTGAGCCGCTACGCGTCTACCTGCGCCGCAGCGACTTACCGGAAATACGCGCCGAGCGGCGGCGCTTGATGCGGTCTGAAACAAGAGTGCGCTAGCTCAGGAGCGCCCTGGAAAGTGAATGGCTGGAGCGATGTACCCTACGAATCTTCTAGCTCCTCCAGCCTCCTCTGCAGAAACTGCCGATCCGGACCCTGTTGCGCCAGCGCCAGGGCCTGACGGTAGGCTGCAATCGCCTGCTCTCGGCGGCCCAGCCTGCGCAGCAGATCGGCCCGCGCCGCATGGGCCAGGTGGTAACCGTCCAGCTCGCCCATGGCCAGCAGACGGTCGATCTGCTGCAGCCCGGTTTCAAGCCCATCACGCATGGCCAGCGCCACGGCGCGGTTGAGTTCGATCACCGGCGACGGATTCAGGCGCAGCAGCTCGTCGTACAGGCCGACGATTTGCACCCAATCGGTGTCTTCCAGACTGGCCGCCTCGGCATGCACCGCGGCAATCGCCGCCTGCAGGCTGTAAGGGCCGAAACGCCGTGAATGCAGGGCCTGCAGGACCAGGGCCTCGCCTTCGGCGATCAGTTCGCGGTCCCACACACTGCGATCCTGCGCTTCCAGCAAGATCACCTCGCCATCGACCCCGCTGCGTGCCGCGCGACGCGATTCATGCAGCAGCATCAGTGCCAGCAGCCCCTGCACCTCCGGCTCGGGCAGCAACTCCTGCAGCAAACGGCCCAGGCGAATCGCCTCGTCAGACAGCTGGCTGCGGGTCAGTGAATCGCCGGAGCTGGCAAAGTAGCCTTCGTTGAACACCAGATAGATCACCCGCAACACCGCCTCCAGGCGCTCGGGCAGTTCGCTACGCCCCGGCACCTCGTAAGGGATGCGCGCGTCGCGAATCTTCGCCTTGGCCCTGACGATGCGCTGCGCCAGGGTCGAAGGACTGGAGAGGAAGGCGCGAGCGATCTCCTCGGTGGTCAGGTCGCACACCTCGCGCAGGGTCAACGCCACCTGGGCATCGCTGGCCAGCGCCGGGTGGCAGCAGGTGAAGATCAGGCGCAGGCGGTCGTCTTCAAGCAGCTCGCTCTCCTCGGCGACGCTCTCATCTGGCAGCTCGGCCTGTTCGTCCAGCGGCTGAACGCGGCGCTGCCGACGCAGGTTGTCGATGGCCTTGAAGCGCCCGGCAGAGACCAGCCAGGCGCGCGGATTGTCCGGAACACCACCCTGCGGCCACTGCTCGACCGCACTGCGAAAGGCCTCATGCAGCGCCTCTTCGGCCAGGTCAAAATCGCCGAGCAGACGAATCAGGGTGGCGAGCACCCGACGCGACTCCTCGCGGTACAGCCGCGCGATCAGATCGGTGACAGGTGGCGATATCGACATGCGCTTCTCCTCGACGAATGCCTACGTTGCCCAATACTGCTCGTGACGTCGAGGGGCGGCACGATCCGCCACTCGATTTGGCACCCCTCGCATTGGCAGCCGCACGTCCGCTGGGCATAGTCGCGCCAGTCCAATAACGAAGGGAGTCTTGCTATGCGTTGGTTGCTGCTCGGCCTGGCGGGTGCTGCTGTATTTCTTTATGGCCGGATCACCGGCGATGCTCAGCTCAGCCTGCTGACCAAGGGCATCCCGGTGATCGCCCTGCTGCTCTGGCTGCGCCAGGCACCGGCTGGCACCTACCGCCGCTGGATCTGCATCGGCCTGGTATTTTCCCTGGCCGGCGACATCCTTCTGGACTGGCCCGGCGACCTCTTCGTGTTCGGCCTCGGCGCCTTCCTGATCGGCCACCTGGCCTATCTGCGCGCCTACGTCTCCGATAGCCGGCTGCCGGCCCTACCCGCCTTGCTGCTGGCGCTGATCGCCGGTGGCGCGATGTTCGCCATACTGGCCAGCAGCGGTCTGGGCGAGCTGCTGATTCCGGTGGCCTGCTATGCCACCGCGATTTGCCTGATGCTCTGGCGCGCCCTGGCCCGCATCGGCCACCCGGACCTACAGCCGCGCTCCACCTGGCTCGCCGCAGTTGGTGCGGCGCTCTTCGTGCTGTCCGACAGCCTGATCGGTATCGACCGCTTCGTCACCAGCTTCGACGCGGCACCCTACGCCATCATCCTTACCTACTGGCTTGGCCAGTGGGGCATCGCCGCCTCAGCCTTTCAGCGCGTCAAGGCCTGATACCTTCGGACGAGCAGTAGGGAAAGCCCTGACTATTGCCCGCACTTGGCCAGGCTTTGTACGAAAAGTGCCTGCGCTCGGTGGTGCTTCGTTAAAAACTGGTTCAGCAAGCCCCTTACGGCTAACGCGCTTCAGCGCGGCCCGGAGGGCGAGCGCAGCGAGTCATGCTCATTTACAACTCGTAAACTCCGCTTCCTCACCCGTTTTTGCCTCGCCTGACCATCGCTCGACGACTTTTCGTACAAAGCCTAAAATGCCGGCCTTTTCCGCTACCCGTTGCGACCGCCGTGAGCCAAGAACCTGATCGTCTATTCGCCCAGCCTCTGCCCGAGGTGCCCGACTTCGTCTTCAACGAGGACGTGGTGCGGGTCTTCCCCGACATGATCAAGCGTTCGGTCCCCGGCTACCCGACTATCGTCGAGAACATCGGCGTGCTTGCCGGCCAGTTCGCCCGGCCGCAGACCACCCTGTACGACCTCGGTGCCTCGCTCGGCGCAGTCACCCAGGCCCTGCGCCGCCACGTGCGCGTCGATGGCTGTAAGGTGATCGCCGTGGATAACTCACCGGCCATGGTCGCGCGCTGCAGCGAGTACCTGCATGCCCAGGACGCCATGTTCCAGGAGCTGCTGCCGGTAGAGGTGATCGAGGCCGACATTCTCGCCCTCGATCTGCAACCCACCTCACTGGTCACGCTCAACTTCACCCTGCAATTCATCCCGCCGGAGCGGCGCCTGGAACTGCTCACGCGCATTCGCCAGGCCCTGCTGCCCGGTGGCGCGCTGATCCTCTCGGAGAAACTGCGCTTCGAAGACGCCGCCGAGCATGAGCTGCTCACCGAACTGCATGTCGCCTTCAAGCGCGCCAACGGCTACAGCGAACTGGAAATCGCGCAGAAGCGCAGCGCCATCGAAAAAGTGATGCTGCCCGACAGCCTCCAGCAGCACCGCGAGCGCCTGCTGGCTGCCGGTTTCAGCAAGGTGGTGCCCTGGTTCCAGTGCCTTAACTTCGCCTCGCTGGTGGCCCTGCCATGATGCGCGACCTGGATCTCGACGCGCTGCAGGCGCAACTGGCCGGCACCCCGCTGCTGGACTGGGCTTGTGAGCTGCCCGGGCAACTCGATGCCAAGCTGGCCATCGGTCACGGTGACCTGCCGCGCTGGTATGGCGCCGTGCAGGCACTGCCGGATCTGCCGGTAAGCGAGGTGGAGCTGGCGCAGCGCTTCGCCTTTGGCGGCGCTAGTGACGAGGCAACCCGTGCACAATTGAAGACCGCCCTGCAGGGCTTGATTCCCTGGCGCAAGGGGCCATTCGAATTGTTCGGTGTGCATATCGACACCGAATGGCGCTCGGACTGGAAATGGCAGCGTGTCGCCCCGCACCTGGACCTGGCCGGCAAACGCATCCTCGATGTCGGTTGCGGCAACGGCTACTACATGTGGCGCATGCTCGGTGCAGGCGCAAACAGCGTGGTCGGCATCGACCCCAACTGGCTGTTCCTCTGCCAGTTCCTGGCGATGAAGCGCTACCTACCGGATCAACCAGTGTGGCACCTACCATTGGCCTTCGAGGAGCTGCCAGCCAAGCTGCAAGGCTTCGACACCGTGTTCTCCATGGGTGTGCTGTACCACCGTCGCTCGCCCATCGATCACCTGCTCGATCTGAAGGATGCCTTGGTCAAGGGTGGCGAACTGGTGCTGGAAACCTTGGTAGTCGAGGGCGACAGCGAGCAGGTGCTGGTACCGGAAGACCGCTACGCACAGATGCGCAACGTCTGGTTCCTGCCCTCGGTGCCGGCGCTGGAGCGCTGGCTGCGCCGTGCCGGTTTCGAGGACGTACGCTGCGTCGACGTCAGCACCACCTCGGTGGAAGAACAACGTGCCACCGAGTGGATGCGCTTCCAGTCGCTACCTGAATTCCTCGACCCTGCCGACCACACCCGTACCGTCGAAGGCCTGCCGGCACCGACCCGCGCCGTGCTGGTCGCGCGCAAGCCCTAAGAACAGCGACTCTGGCAGGGCGGGAGCACCCCGCCAGACTGCGATTGGCGATTGCACCCGCCCTACGGCCGTAGCCAACGCGCCCGCCGCTGTGCGATCAGCCGCAGCGGTTCACCGGCGCCCTGCTCTACCACACCACGGGCACCGCCCAGGCGGATCCTTCCCTCGATGTCCTGCGCCAGCAGACGACGCATGCGGCGGCGCCAGAACCAGGCGCCAACCCAGTCGACGATGGCGTTCTGCAGATCCAGCGGCCACATGGCCGGCATGTAGAACTCGGGCATGGCCGGACGCGACTTGTCGTACTTGCTCGAACTGTTCATGGCATTTCCTCCGTTTCGCTGCCGGCCTGTGCCGGGCTTGCGATCAGAATGAAACGCGCCTATCGTTCAAACAAACGACAAATACCAAACACCTAATTAAGTAATATTTAACGATCATGAACATGACAGCCACCACCGCCCTGCCGCTTCTGGAAAGCGATGTGCTGCGCACCTTCGTCGCCATCGCCGACAGCGGCAGTTTCACCCGCACGGCAGCGCAAGTGTTTCGCAGCACTGCAGCCGTCAGCCTGCAGATCAAGCGTCTGGAGGAAACACTGGGCCAACGCCTGTTCTCCCGCGAGGCCAGGCGCGTGCAACTGACAGCCGAAGGCGAGCTGCTGCTGGGCTACGCCAGACGCTTGCTCAAGCTCAACGAAGAAGCGGTGGCACGCTTTCTCACCCCGACGCTGACCGGCCGCGTGCGCTTCGGTACGCCGAACGATATCGGCGACCGTGTGCTGCCCGGCGTACTCATGCTGTTCGCCCGCAGCCATCCGGGTGTGGAGGTCGAGGTCAACGTGGGGCGCAGCGTGGATCTGGTGGCCAAGCTGGATGCTGGCGAGCTGGATCTGACCCTGATCAACGCCGGCAACGACGGCCTGGATGATTCGCGCGGCGAAGTGATCTATTCCGAAGAACTGGTCTGGGCTGGACGCGACGGCGGCCTGGCCATGCAGCGCTCGCCCCTGCCACTGGCGCTGGCCAACCCGGGCTGCGCCTGGCGCCGTACCGCCCTCGATGCGCTGGACCGGCAAGGGCTGGCGTACCGTATCGCCTATTCCTGTGAGCAGTGCGCCGGCCAGGAAGCGGCAATGACCGCCGACCTCGCCATCGCGCCCTTCCCGCGCAGCCTGGTCAGACCACCCCTGCGCCGGCTCGGTGCGGAACAGGGCTTGCCTGCCCTTGGCGAGTACCACATCAAACTGATTCTCGGCCACCAACGCAATGACGCTGTCGAGGTACTCGCCAGGCAGATGGTTCAGGCTTTCGCACAGGGCTGACTGGGGCGCGCTTACTTAGAGATTCAGACGATCGCAAAGAGCTGTGTAGGGTGCGCTGTGCGAACCGGGCATATCGCGGCGCCTGCCGGTGCGCACAGCGCACCCTACGATCAGCCACCCGAACGACAGTCGAACGCCAAACTCTCCAGCAATCGACTATGCTCAGCCGCGGTAGGCAGCGGCGACGATCAGCGCCCTCATCTCGGCGACGGCCTGCTTGAAACCGACGAACAAAGCATGGGCGACGATGGCGTGGCCGATGTTCAGTTCGTTGATGCCGGGAATCGCGGCGACAGCCTCGGCATTGTGGTAGTGCAAACCGTGACCGGCGTTGACGATCAGCCCGTGGTTCAGGCCGCAGATAACGCCATCGCGAATGCGTGAAAGCTCATGCGCAGCTTCTTCCGCGGTGTGCGCATCAGCATAGCGACCGGTATGCAGTTCGATGGCCGGCGCGCCGACGCGCATGGCCGCTTCGATCTGCCGCTCTTCGGCGTCGATGAACAACGACACCTCGCAACCGGCCAGCGTCAGACGCTCCACCGCCGCGGCGATACGCGCCTCCTGCCCGGCCACGTCCAGACCGCCTTCGGTGGTCAGTTCCTGGCGGGTTTCCGGTACCAGGCAGACATGCGCCGGACGGATCTGCTCGGCGAAACCAAGCATGAAATCGGTGACGCCCATCTCGAAGTTCATCCGCGTCTGCAGCACGTCGGCCAGCACACGCACGTCGCGATCCTGAATGTGCCGGCGGTCTTCACGCAGGTGCACGGTAATGCCATCGGCGCCGGCTTCTTCGGCGTCCAGCGCGGCCTTGACCGGGTCCGGGTAGCGCGTGCCACGAGCCTGGCGCAGGGTGGCGACGTGGTCGATGTTCACGCCGAGCAGAATACGATTGGCCTCAGTCACGCTTGGACTCCTTGAGCGTCATGAAAAGTTCGCGGCTGACCAGGGGCCTGCCGCCGAGGTGAGGTGCCAGCGCCTGACGCATCAGGCGCTTGGCGGCAGCCAGCGCGCCTGGGGTCTGCCAGTCGGCTTCGGCCATGGCCAACAGTTCGCGGCCCTGGAATACACCGGGTTGCAGTTGTACCACCGGCACCAGGCCTATGTCCTGCTGCCAACGGTAAAGTGCAGTCGGATCGATGGGTTGGTCGTGCTGATCACGATCCAGGGCGAAACCATAGCCCAGCTCGTCCAGTAGACGCCATTCGAACGCGCGCAGCAGCGGCTCCAGCGCCCGACCGGCAGCCAGTGCCTGCAGGGTGAGTCCATAGTGTTCGAGCATCACGGGGTGCGGGTCTTCGGCCGGCAGCAGGCGGATCAGCAGTTCGTTGAGATAGAGCCCAGAGAACAGCGCCTCGCCGGTTAGCAACAGAGGAATGCCGGCGCTTTCCAGGCGGCCGACGGTCTTCAGCTCGCCCCGCCCACGCAGCTCCAGTTCCAGCGGAGCAAAAGGCCGGGCAATGCTGCCGACCTTGCCACGAGCGGCGCGTAGCACGGCACGCACGCGCCCCTGGGCGGTAAAGAAGTCCACCAGGGCGCTGCTTTCCTTGTACGGACGGCTATGCAGAACGTAGGCGGCAGAAGTCATATGAGTAACCGCCAGAATGCGCCATGAGCAACAACGAGGATGCGCATGGCGCCTCGATCAATCCAGGTAACCCAGCGAACGCAGGGCGCGTTCGTCGTCGGACCAGCCACCTTTGACCTTTACCCAGAGGTTGAGCATCACCTTGGAGTCGAACATGGTTTCCATGTCCTTGCGCGCTTCCTGGCCGATGCGTTTGATGCGCTCGCCCTTGTCGCCGATGATGATCTTCTTCTGTCCGTCGCGTTCCACCAGGATCAGACCGTGGATATGCAGGATACGGCCTTCCTGCTTGAACTCCTCGATCTCCACGGTGATCTGGTACGGCAGCTCGGCACCGAGCTGGCGCATAATCTTCTCGCGGATCAGCTCAGCCGCCAGGAAGCGGCTGGAACGGTCGGTGATCTGGTCTTCCGGATAGAAATGCTCGGACTCCGGCAGGCGCTCGCCCACCAGCTTCTCCAGGGTGTCGAGGTTCTGCCCCTGCAGCGCGGAGATCGGCACGATCTCGGCCTGCGGCAATTGCTCGGCCAACCAGCCCAGGTGCGGCAACAACTCGCTCTTGTCTTCCAGGCGGTCGGATTTGTTCACCGCCAGCAGGATAGGACATTTGACGTGCTGCACCTTCTCCAGCACCAGTTGATCTTCGTCGGTCCAGCGCATGCGGTCGACCACGAACACAACGACGTCAACGTCCTTCAGTGCGGTGGAGGCGCTACGGTTCATGTAGCGGTTGAGCGCTTTGTCGTTTTGCTTGTGCAGGCCGGGCGTGTCGACGTAGACGGCCTGAATCTCGCCCTCGGTCTTGATCCCGAGCATATTGTGGCGGGTGGTCTGCGGTTTACGCGAAGTGATCGCCAGTTTCTGCCCGAGGATGTGGTTGAGCAGCGTCGACTTGCCCACGTTGGGCCGGCCGACGATGGCGACGTAGCCGCAACGGGTCACAGGTACATCAGTCATTGCCATTCTCCACCCCGAGGGCGATCAGCGCCGCAGCCGCAGCGACCTGCTCGGCGATACGCCGGCTGCCGCCCTGGCCCAGGGTCTTTTCATTGAGCAGGGAAACCTGGCACTCGACCATGAAGGTACGGCAGTGCGGCTCGCCCTGTACGTCCACCACCTCGTAACGAGGCAGCTCGCAGGCACGCGATTGCAGGAACTCCTGCAGGCGCGTTTTCGGGTCCTTGTTGGTGTCGACCAAGGTCAGGCCGTCCAGCTCGCCGGTCAGCCAGTCCAGCACGCGTTCGCGTGCTGCATCCATACCAGTGTCCAGATAGATGGCGCCGATCAGCGCCTCCAGGGCATCGGCCAGGATCGACTCGCGACGAAAGCCGCCGCTTTTCAGCTCACCAGAGCCCAGGCGCAGGTATTCACCCAGTTCGAAACCGCGCGCCAGCACGGCCAGCGTCTCGCCCTTGACCAGGCGTGCGCGCAGGCGCGACAGCTGGCCTTCGCGGGCTTGCGGGAAGCGCTCGAACAGCGCCTCACCGGCGACGAAATTGAGGATGGCATCACCGAGAAATTCCAGCCGCTCGTTATTGCGGCCGGCGAAACTGCGATGGGTCAGAGCCAGGACCATCAGGTCCTGGTCCTTGAAGCTATAGCCGAGCTTGCGCTCGAGACGGGACAGATTGGGAGTCACGGCATCCGTACACGAAATTCTTTGTCGAAATTCACCACCAGATCGAGGTTCTCGATCAGCGGCTCGCGTTTTTCATACTTGAGGTGGACCAGAAACTCGTTGTTCTCCACCTTCACCTGCAGAGCGTCGCGCATGTTCAGGTCACGAATGTTGTTGACCTGCATGCCTTTGCTCACATGGTTGTAAAACTCACCGACGGTGCGTACATCCGACGCCTTGTCGGTTTCCACCGAAGTAATGATCTTCTCCAGCGACATGTAGTCGAGATAGTGCGGCATCACCTTGAAGGCAGTGCTGGCGAAAAATGCCACCACGGCCAGAGCCACCAACCAACCCAGAATGGAAAGCCCCTGCTGCGAGCGCGCGAAAGTCATGTGTATCCCCAATAGACGGTCTTGTTGGAAAGCCTGACGGCTAGACTATTTATAGCCTGTGGCGCTGCATTGAACAGCGCGCCAGTGCTCAATGAATCAGGCCGACCCGAGAGAAATTGGGCAGATTGCCGGTCTTGGGCTCCGGCCAGCTCATCCAGATGGCGAAGGCCTTGCCGACGATATGGTCGTCCGGGACCATGCCCCACAGCTCCTGAGGGATATGACGATCACGCCAGTAACGGCTGTCGTTGGAGTTGTCACGGTTGTCGCCCATCATGAAGTAGTGCCCTTCCGGCACCACCCATTGGCCGCCGGGTTCGCGGCGCATGCGGGTCATTTCCTTGCGGATTGTATGCTCGACCTGGCCGAGGCGCTCCTGATAGAGCGTCGCACTGCCCAGGCTACCGGCCTCTTCGCCGATCAGTTTCTCGGCCACCGGCTCACCATTGATCAGTAGACGCTTGCCCTGGGTGTACTCGATACGATCACCCGGCAGACCAACCACGCGCTTGATGTAGTTGATGCTCGGGTCGCTGGGGTAGCGGAACACCATCACATCGCCGCGCTGCGGGTTATCCACCTCGATGATCTTCTCGTCGATCACCGGCAGGCGAATGCCGTAAGCGAACTTGTTGACCAGGATGAAATCGCCCACTTCCAGGGTCGGCTTCATCGACCCGGATGGAATCTGGAATGGCTCGACCAGAAACGAGCGCAGTACCAGCACGATAGCCAGCACCGGAAAGAACGATTTGCCGTACTCGACCAGCAAGGGCTCCTTGCTCAGGCGCTCCAGTACCCTGTCGTCGGGGTCGTCGACCCGCCCCTGGTACGCCGCAATTGCCGCACGGCGGCGCGGAGCCAGCAGGATCAGATCGACCAGGGCCAGAAAGCCGCAAACGGCGACCGCGATAACCAACAGGAGCGGGAAATTGATCGACATAGAGCCTTAGCTATCCAACCTGAGCACGGCGAGGAAGGCTTCTTGTGGAATCTCCACGTTACCGACCTGCTTCATGCGTTTCTTACCGGCCTTCTGCTTCTCGAGCAGCTTCTTCTTACGGCTCACGTCGCCACCGTAACACTTGGCCAGTACGTTCTTTCTGAGCGCCTTGACAGTGGTCCGCGCGATGATCTGGCCGCCAATGGCTGCCTGAATCGCCACATCGAACATCTGCCGAGGAATCAGTTCCTTCATCTTCTCGGTCAACGCACGGCCTTTGTAGGCCGCATTATCGCGGTGCACGATCAATGCCAGGGCATCGACCTTGTCACCGTTGATCAGTACATCCAGTTTGACCAGATTGGCAGACTGGTAGCGATCAAAATGATAATCCAGCGACGCATAACCGCGGCTGGTGGACTTGAGCTTGTCGAAGAAGTCCAGCACCACTTCGTTCATCGGCATGTCGTAGCGAACCTGAACCTGCGAGCCGAGAAATTGCATGTCGCGCTGCACGCCACGCTTCTCGATGCACAGGGTAATGACGTTACCCAGGTGCTCCTGCGGCACCAGGATGGTCGCGTCGACGATCGGCTCGCGGAAATCGGTGACCGAAGAAACGTCCGGTAGCTTGGAGGGGTTGTCGACGACAATGGTTTCGCCGGTCTTGAGCTCCAACTCGTAGATCACGCTCGGCGCGGTGGTGATCAGATCGAGGTCGTACTCGCGCTCCAGGCGCTCCTGGATGATCTCCATGTGCAGCATGCCGAGGAAGCCGCAGCGGAAACCGAAACCCAGGGCATCGGAGCTTTCCGGCATGTATTGCAGCGAAGAGTCGTTCAGCGTCAGCTTCTGCAGAGCGTCGCGGAAATCCTCGAAGTCGTCGGAGCTGACCGGGAACAAGCCGGCGTAGACCTGCGGCTGGATTTTCTTGAAGCCCGGCAGTACTTCGACTTCCGGGGTCGAAGACAGGGTCAGGGTGTCGCCCACCGGCGCACCGTGAATATCCTTGATGCTGGCGATGATGAAGCCCACTTCACCGGCTTTCAGATCCGCAGTGGCGGTGTGTTTCGGCGTGAAGACACCAACGCTGTCGACCAGGTGCACCTTGCCGGTGGACTTGACCAGAATCTTGTCGCCCTTCTTCACGCGGCCATGGCGCACACGCACCAGCGATACCACGCCCAGGTAGTTGTCGAACCAGGAGTCGATGATCAGCGCCTGCAGCGGCGCATCAATATCACCAGTCGGGGCAGGAATCGTGTGTACCAGACGCTCGAGTACCTCGTCAACGCCCATGCCGCTCTTGGCACTGCAGGCCACGGCGTCGGTGGCGTCGATGCCGATGATCTTCTCGATCTCGTCCTTGACGCGGTCCGGGTCGGCCTGCGGCAGGTCCATCTTGTTCAGCACGGGCATTACTTCCAGCCCCTGCTCGATGGCGGTGTAGCAGTTGGCAACCGACTGTGCCTCGACGCCCTGACCGGCATCCACCACCAGCAGCGCGCCCTCGCACGCAGCCAGCGAGCGCGAGACTTCGTAAGTGAAGTCGACGTGGCCGGGCGTATCGATGAAGTTCAGTTGGTAGGTCTTGCCGTCATTGGCCTTGTAGTGAAGGGTGACGCTGTGGGCCTTGATGGTGATGCCGCGCTCACGCTCCAGGTCCATGGAGTCCAGAACCTGAGCCTCCATTTCACGCGCGGTGAGACCGCCGCACATCTGGATGAAACGGTCAGCCAAGGTGGACTTGCCGTGGTCAATGTGGGCAATGATGGAAAAATTGCGGATATGACTCAGGTCACTCACAGATCAACACTCAAAGAAGGCACAGGCAAGACGCTTGCCGAAAATAGCCGCAGATTGTACCCGATCCCTCGCGACCGCGTCACGTCTGCACAGCGCTGGTGCAGATACGAAAAAGGGCGCCCGAAAGCGCCCTTTTCAACGTACCCGGCTTATTCAGCCAGCTTGAACGTGATGAAGCTAGCACGCCCCTGACGTAGCACTCGCATGGACACCGAACGATTCTTCGGCAGTTCCTGCGCCACCTGGGTGAAGGTGCTGGTTGAATCGATGGCCTGATTGTTCAGGTGAGTGATCACGTCGCCCGGACGCAGGCCGATCATCGCTGCCGGGCCGTTGAGCACTTCCTTCACGACAACCCCGCCTTTGAGGTCGAGACCTTTCTTCTGCTCGGCGGTCAGCTCCACCACCGTGACGCCCAGGCGGTTATTGCTACGCTCGCCACCCTGCTCCGAACCGGACGACGCCAGTTCCTGGCCTTCTTCCGGCAGCGTACCAACCGTGACGCTGAGCTTCTTGCGCGAGCCATCGCGCACCACATCCAGCTCGGCCTTCTCGCCCGGTTTCAGCCCGCCAACCAGGTGCGGCAGGTCGGCCGACATGATGATCGGCTTGCCGTTGAGGTTGAGGATCACGTCACCCACCTGCAGGCCGCCCTTGTCCGCCGGGCCGTCTTCCAGCACCTGCGCGACCAGCGCGCCAGCGGGCTTGTCCAGACCGAAGGATTCGGCCAGATCCTTGTTCACTTCCTGAATCACCACACCGAGCCAGCCGCGAGTGACCTTGCCGTCGGCCTTGAGCTGGTCGGCGACCTGCATGGCCACTTCCATCGGGATGGCGAAGGACAGCCCCATGAAACCGCCGGAACGGGTGAAGATCTGCGAGTTGATACCCACTACTTCACCTTGCAGATTGAACAGCGGACCGCCGGAGTTACCCGGGTTGATCGCCACGTCGGTCTGGATGAACGGCACGTAGCTGTCGCTCGGCAGGTTGCGCCCCTTGGCGCTGACGATCCCGGCGGTCACCGAGTGGTCGAAGCCGAACGGTGAACCGATGGCCAGCACCCACTCGCCGACCTTCAGCTCGTCAGACTTGCCCAGACGTACCACAGGCAAATCCTTGCCCTCGACCTTGAGCAGCGCGACATCGCTGCGCGGATCGGCGCCAATCAACTTGGCTTCCAGCTCGCTGCGATCGGAGAGACGCACGATGATCTCGTCAGCATCGGCGACCACATGATTGTTAGTCATGATGTAGCCATCCGGCGAGATGATGAAACCAGAGCCCAGCGACTGCGCCTCGCGCTGGCGGCCGCCCGGGTTGCGCGGAGCCTGCGGGATGCTGCGCTCGAAGAACTCGCGGAACATCGGCGGCAGACCTTCCAGATCAGGCATCCCTGGCTGCCCGGCAACGGCGCGCTCGGGCATCTTCTGGCGGGTACTGATATTGACGACCGCGGGCGAAGCTTCCTCTACCAGATTGGTGAAGTCTGGCAGGCTGGCCTGAGCGAACAGACTTTGCCCCCAGAGCAAGGCAACCGCCAGCAGCGGCGCAATGGACTTGAGTTTTCTCATCGAACTACGACTCCCCATGTAAAACTCGGACACTCTCAACCCGCCGCTGGCACAGACACCAGCAGCGCACGTAGGACAACGGGCTGTAATAAGGGGTTCTCGGCAACGCGAGCAGCGCGCCATCGAACCAATAGCCAACTGGCAAGCAGACCACTCAGGCCAGCGAGAATCACCAGAGGCTCGGATAGACCCAGACCGTCCGCCAGCAGCGCAGCGGCGAACAGACCCAGAAGAGGAAGCAGATAAACCAGAAGAGAACTGCGCACCAGCAGATCTTCGCGCACACCGATGATCACGGTGTCGCCGACGGCCAGCGGCGTTTGACTGAGGGCGCGCACGTAACCGCGCTGCCGACCTACGCCGAGACGATCCATCAACCCCTGACCGCACGCCGCATTGGCCGAACAACTTGAGCAGGTGCTCTTGCGTAGCGTCTCGACCCAGACAGCGCCGGGCTCGAGCGCCACTACACGCCCCTGCTCTTCGATCATTGGCTAGCCTGTTCAGGCACCCCGGCACGCATGGACAGGGCGATACGCTCGGCAGTACCCAAAGGAATCTCACCGACCACGGTAACCATCACGTCACCTGCATCGGTGCTCATGCGCCGCGAAACGGCAACGGTCGGCCCCAGTTGGCTGCGCGCATCATCAACGACGCTGCCTTTCAGGGGCTCAAGGAAAACCGAGAATCGTGCCAGACCATCGCCGTACATCATGTAGGCGACAGAGTTATCAGAAGAAGGATCACGACGTAGCTGCGCGGCAGTCAAGGTAAAGCCTGGAGGCAGCCAATCCGAACGCCAGCTGCCTTCGGCCATGTTGTCGGCAGCACGCAAACGTACCGGACGACATCCCGAACTCGGCTGCATGGCGCTCGCCACCGGGGCGGAGGTATCCAGCTGAGCGAACTGGAACCGCTCCAGAAGCTGACCGCGCTCGTTCAAGAGCAGGGACTTCAACGGCAGGCCGGTTTCTCGATCCAGGTGCAACTCGAAGCCGTAACGGTGCTGATCCTTGGGCGCCAACACCAGAACGTCGGCAGGACGATTGGCGATGCGCGACTGACCGGCGACACGAATGTCGTACCAGTTGCTCAGTTGCTCGGCATCCAGCTGACGGGCAGGCCAGGCTTGCCCCTCACTGACCTGATCGGCCAGCGCGCCACTGACGCACTGAGCCTGACCATCGACCTTGAATACTTCCTGGGCAGGACCATCGAGCTGCAGAAGGCGCTCACGAACTTCGCCCCCCTCCTCCACCTGATGCCACACGGCATGGGTGGAAAAACTCCCATTGCGCTCATAGATGAACGTACCCTGGAAGCTTTGCTGGCGCTCCGCCGCAGCGAGGCGCCCGAGCAAGTCCTGCACCTCGGAGGCCTGAACCGGCAAAGCCAGCAGACCACCGAGAAGGTAGAGGGGAATCGCGCGCATGTGACTCCTTAGCGCTTAGCGGTTTTCCAGACTTGCAGCCCGAGCATAAGGCAGAGCGGTTTCACCGGTACCCATCACGGCTTCCTGCGCATGTTGACGCAGGTAGTTCGGCAGGCGCTGCTCATGCCAGCTGGCAGTGCCAGCTTCAGCGGGTTCGCCGACTTCCTCGCTGCTGTTGTAACCAGCGAGCAATGCAGGACCTTGCACCTGAGGTACCGAAAGTACCGGAGAGGCTTCCTGCTGGGCGAGTTGGGCACCGCTCAGGTCATCCTGGTTGTAGAAGCGCACACCAGCCAGCACTGCAACAGTCACCGACGCTGCTACGGCTACACGCCCGACGCTACGCCAGATGGGTGCTTTGCGTGTTGGAACGGCTTCGTCGGCCAGCGCCGCAGACACGGCGGATGCGATGTCCAGTTGCGGCACCAACAGCTCACGATGCATGGCTGCACGGGCGACCTGGTAACGCGACCAGGTACCACGCAACTCGCCATTATCGCTGGCTGCGAGCACGCGCCGCAGTTCCAGTTCGTCCGCTTCGTTATCCATCACCGCGGACAGCGATTCCTGCAGGGTTTCACGACTCATGGTGTTCCTCTCTTGGCTGTCGCCGCTGCCTTAGGTTTCCTGCAGCAGAGGCTGCAGGGACTTATCAATTGCCTCACGTGCACGGAAGATCCGTGAACGCACTGTTCCTACCGGGCACTGCATGACACCGGCAATGTCCTCGTAACTCAGACCTTCAAACTCACGCAAGGTCAGAGCCGTGCGCAGGTCATCTGGCAACTGGGCGATGGTTCGATGCACCGTGGCTTCGATCTCGTCGCGCAGCAATGCCCGCTCCGGTGACTCGATGTCCTTGAGGCCGTGATCGCCATCGTAGAACTCCGCGTCATCGCTACTGACATCACTATCCGGCGGCCGCCGACCGCGGGACACCAGATAATTCTTCGCCGTATTGATGGCGATGCGGTACAGCCATGTATAGAACGCACTGTCACCGCGAAAGTTTCCAAGCGCTCGGTAGGCTTTTACGAACGCCTCCTGAGCGACATCCTGAGCCTCGTGGGTGTCGTGCACGAATCGCACGATCAAACCGAGGATCTTGTGCTGATACTTCAGCACCAACAGATCGAAGGCACGCTTGTCACCACGCTGCACTCGCTCGACCAGTTGCTGATCATCTTCCTGGGTTAGCATGCACTCTCCTCATGAGGCTTGGAGGAGGCTTGCGCCCGTAAGCGAATCAGCTTGCCAAGATAGACTCGGGTCTTACGCAAAAGTTCTCCCCTCCAAGCAAGCTTCCCGCAGAGATTGCTTTTCTCTGCCGGGAATAGCGCCAGCGGAACCTTTCCGCTCGCGCAAATAATCTTATCGCCGCTCATTTCCCACACCCTCCGTTAACTTCGGATGCAGGCACGCGCAAGCGCTCTCCCTTATATGGGCGACCCTCTATGGAACCTTAATGACTAAGAAAGTTCCCGAGCACCACGGTCGGTCATAAGCCACCTATTGTGCCGCTGCCCCTCTCTATATACTAGGGCTCGCTTTCACGCGGAACTCGGACATGAGCCAACACTTCCAGCACGACGTTCTGGTTATCGGCAGCGGTGCCGCCGGCCTGACCCTCGCCCTTACCCTTCCAACCCACTTGCGCATCGCGGTCTTGAGCAAAGGCAATCTCGCCAACGGCTCGACCTACTGGGCGCAAGGTGGTGTAGCGGCAGTACTGGATGACACCGACACGGTCGAATCCCACGTCGCCGACACCCTCGACGCAGGCGCCGGTCTGTGCCGCGAAGACGCGGTTCGATTCACGGTAGAACACAGCCGCGAAGCCATCCAGTGGCTGATCGACCAGGGCGTGCCTTTTACCCGCGACGATGAAACCGCGCGCGAGGATGGCGGTTTCGAGTTCCACCTGACCCGCGAAGGTGGCCATAGCCATCGACGCATCATTCACGCAGCCGACGCTACAGGTGCAGCGATCTTCAATACGCTGCTGGAGCAGGCCCGGCAACGTCCGAACATCGAGCTACTGGAGCAACGCGTCGCCGTCGACCTGATCACCGAACGCAAGCTCGGCCTGGATGGTGAGCGCTGTCTGGGGGCTTACGTACTGGATCGTGCTCGCGGTGAAGTGGACACCTTCAGCGCGCGCTTCGTGATTCTCGCCACCGGCGGCGCAGCCAAGGTCTACCTCTATACCAGCAACCCGGATGGCGCCTGTGGCGACGGTATTGCCATGGCCTGGCGTGCCGGCTGCCGCGTCGGCAATCTGGAGTTCAACCAGTTCCACCCCACCTGCCTGTATCACCCACAAGCCAAGAGCTTCCTGGTCACCGAAGCTGTGCGTGGCGAAGGCGGCTTGCTCAAGCTGCCCAATGGCGAACGCTTCATGCAGCGCTTCGACGAGCGCGCCGAACTGGCACCGCGCGACATCGTCGCCCGCGCCATCGACCATGAAATGAAGCGCCTGGGTGTCGACTGCGTCTATCTGGACATCAGTCACAAGCCCGCCGAGTTCATCAAGAGTCACTT
The DNA here is from genome assembly GCF_003935465.1 of Pseudomonas sp. o96-267. Lineage (NCBI taxonomy): Bacteria > Pseudomonadati > Pseudomonadota > Gammaproteobacteria > Pseudomonadales > Pseudomonadaceae > Pseudomonas > Pseudomonas sp. o96-267. Next base: position 62,357 of record NZ_RHQP01000020.1, on the reverse strand, counting down.
CCCCACCGTCTACGAGCGCTGCCTGGGCTTTGGCATCGACATCACCAGGCAGGCCATCCCGGTCGTCCCCGCAGCGCATTACACCTGCGGCGGTGTGGTGGTCGATCAACATGGCCGTACCGACGTACCAGGCTTGTATGCCATCGGCGAAACCAGCTTTACCGGCCTGCATGGCGCCAACCGCATGGCCAGCAATTCGCTGCTCGAATGCTTCGTCTATGCGCGCTCGGCCTGCGCGGATATCACCGAGCAGTTGAACACGATCGAGATGCCCAGCGACCTGCCGGACTGGGACGCCAGCCAGGTGACCGACTCGGACGAGGACGTGATCATCGCCCACAACTGGGACGAGCTGCGCCGCTTCATGTGGGACTACGTCGGCATCGTGCGCACCAACAAGCGCCTGCAGCGCGCGCAACATCGCGTGCGCCTGCTGCAGGACGAGATCGATGAGTTCTACTCGAACTACAAGGTCAGTCGCGACCTGATCGAGCTGCGCAACCTCGCCCTGGTCGCCGAGCTGATGATCAGCTCGGCCATGCAACGCCATGAGAGCCGCGGGCTGCACTACACCCTCGACTATCCCGAGCAACTGGCCGAAGCACGCGACACTATCCTGACGCCGACGCCCCAGGCTCAGCCCAGCGCCGCCGGCTGAACTTCAGGCGCAAACGCAGGCGCCGGTGCTGCTCCGGCGCCAACGCGTCACACGGGATGCACGAGCCGCGACTGAAGCGCTGCCCTGGCAAGCGATAGCGCAGCACCACGGCCAGCGGCAAGGCCAGGCTGTCAGGACGCAGTTGTACCGCCTGCCAGCCAGTTGCAGCGCTGTATAGATGCCAGCCGAATCCATCACGGCGCAGTCCGGTGATGGCCGTCGGCGCCGTCAACAAGACGTGTCGCGGCAGCACCCAGGCGGTATGCGCAAGGCACGCCAGGAGTGACAGCAGCTTCGACCAGGTGGGAATGTCGGCCAGCCACGGCGCCAGCAAGGCCAGCGTCAGGACCGCCAGATAGAGCCTCGGCAGCCAGCGTGAGGGCTGCCAACGGCACTCGAAAACATCACTTGGGTTGGACACGGTCCAGGATCATGCGCACGATGTGGCGCAGGTCGGCATCCTCGGGCTCGCCGCGCTGCATGAACCAGCCGAACATGTCCTGATCCTCGCATTCCAGCAGCTTGCGATAGCGCGCCTGGTTCTCGGCATCCAGGCTCGGGTACACCTCCTTGACGAAAGGTACCAGCAGCACATCCAGCTCCAGCATGCCACGGCGGCTATGCCAGAACAGGCGATTCAGTTCACTTTGCTCAACCATGCAACGGACTCCTCGAACGAGGCCGGCAGTATAACGGCGAATTGCGTCGCTGTTCACCGCGACGCTGTGCAATTGCGCTGACAAGGCCCTGCCCTGCCCACTATGATGATGCCCCTGACCTTTATTCAGCGATTCGATTTGCATCATGGCCGATAGCGCTTACTTCACCCTCCTCGATCACGAAGGCCTGCTCGCCATCCGCGGCGTGGACGCAGCCAAGTTCCTGCAGGGCCAAGTGACCTGCAACCTCAATTACCTCAGCGCCAGCCAATCCAGTCTTGGCGCCCGCTGCACGCCCAAGGGCCGCATGCTGTCGAGCTTTCGCATCGTCCCGGTGGAAGACGGCTATCTGCTGGCCATGGCACGCGAACTGATCGAGTCGCAGCAGGCCGATCTGCAGAAATATGCGGTGTTCTCCAAATCCACGCTCAGCGATGAACGCGCCGCCTGGGTCCGTTTCGGCCTGGCCGGCGGCGACGCCGTACTCGGCGAGCTTGGCCTGCAATTGGGCTCTGCCAGCGACTCCATCACCAGCGCTGGACCGTTGATTGCCGTGCGCCTGAGCGATGGCCGTGCAGAGCTGTGGGCTCCGGCTGCCGAAACAGAACAACTGCAAGGCCGCCTGGCCACCGCGCTGCCGCAAGCGCCGCTGAACGATTGGCTACTGGCTCAGGTTCGTGCCGGCGTGGGCCAGGTGTTCGGCGCCACACGTGAGCTGTTCATTCCGCAGATGATCAACCTGCAGGCCCTCGGCGGCGTAAGCTTCAAGAAGGGCTGCTACACCGGCCAGGAAATCGTCGCGCGCATGCAGTACCTGGGCAAGCTCAAGCGCCGCTTGCAGCGCCTGCGCCTGGTCGGCTCCGAGCTGCCGGCCGTCGGCGTCGAATTGTTCTCCCCGGTGCATGGTTCCAGCGTTGGCGAAGTGGTGCTGGCGGCCCAGGCCGGCGACGCCATCGAGTTGCTCGCCGTGCTGCAGGAAGATGCCGTGAACGACGGCCGTATTCACCTCGGCAGCAGTGAGGGCCCGACGCTGACCCTGCTCGATCTGCCTTATCAGCTGGATGCCGACCAGGAAATCCAGCGCTGACTAAACTTCCCCGGCGCCGCATCGGATCGCCTAAGAGAGCTATTTCATGAGCAAGCTTGCCGAAAAAGTCCAACAGGAACTGATCCACGCCATCGAGAACGATGAGCTGGTACTGCCCACCTTGCCCGAGGTGGCATTGCGGGTGCGTGAAGCAGCGGAAGACCCGGATGTGGGCATTCCGCAGATCAGCAAGGTAATCGGTAACGACGCAGCCCTGACCGCGCGCATCATCAAGGTGGTCAACAGCCCGCTGCTGCGCAGCAACAAGGAAATCACCGACCTGCAGATGGCCGTCAGCCGTCTGGGCATCAACTACACCTGCAACCTGGCCACCGGCCTGGCCATGGAGCAGATGTTCCAGGCCACCAGCGATGTGGTGGACCGCAAGATGCGCGAGGTGTGGAACAAGAGCACCGAGATCGCCGGTATCTGTCACGTATTGTGCCGTCACTACACCCGCCTGATGCCGGACCAGGCCACCCTCGCCGGCCTGGTGCACCAGATCGGCGTGCTGCCGATCCTCACCTATGCCGAAGAACACAACGAGCTGCTGGCCGACTCCATCAGCCTCAATCACGTGATCGAGCAGATTCACCCGATCATCGGCGACAAGATCCTGCGTACCTGGGAGTTCCCCGAGCCCATCGCCATCGTGCCGAGCCAGTACCTGGATTTCACCCGCGACTCGGCCAAGGTCGATTACGTCGATATCGTTCAGGTCGCCACGCTGCAAAGCTACCTGGGCAGCGAGCACCCCTACACCCAGCTGGACTGGAGCAAAGTGCCAGCGTTCGCCAAGCTTGGTCTGGACCCGCAGGTCGACATGCAGGCCGACGAAGACCTCTCCGCCGCCATGGAAGCAGCCATGGGCATGCTGCAATAACAGCATCTCGCCAAGGATGGCAAAATGCCTCTACACTCGAGCCATTCGCTTGAGGAAGTAGAGCCATGCATTACGCATTTCTCCTGCTCGTCCTGATGCTCAGCAGCGCCCAGGCTGCCGAGCAGGTGCGCCTCACCAACGGCGAATGGCCGCCGTACCTCGGCGAAACCCTGCCCCACCATGGCGTGGCCTCACGCATCGTCGCCGAGGCATTTGCGCTGCAAGGCGTCGAGGTGCAATGGGAATTTCACCCGTGGGCACGCTCGCTGAAAATGGCCGAACAAGGCACGCGCGACGGCAGCGCCGTCTGGCTTGCCAACCCCGAACGTGAACAACACTTTCACATCAGCGAGCCGGTGGTCGAAAGCGGTTACTACCTGTTTCATCGCAAGAGCCACGCGTTTGACTGGAGCGATGTCGAGGATCTGCGCGGTATGCGCATTGCGGGTACCCGTGGCTATGACTACGGCGAAGCCTTTCAACGTGCCGAAGCCGCCGGAGAGCTCGAGGTGGTACGCCTGACCGGTGATGAACAGGGCCTGCGCCAGTTGCTGGCCGGGCGCATCGATGTGTTTCCCGTGGACAAGGTGGTGGGCTTCGACCTGCTCTATCAGAAATTCAGCGCTGCCGAACGCCAGCGCCTGAGCGTTCATCGCAAGCCTCTGCGCAGCGACAGTCTGCATCTGCTGCTATCGCGCGAGGTGCCAGGCAATGACCAACTGGTGCAACGCTTCAATCGTGGCCTGAATCAATTGCGCGACAGTGGCAAGGTTTCCCAGTACCTGCTGGAGATTCAGCAGCCGCTAAGCCTCAGCCACTGATAACGGAAACTCGACACGTACCCGCAGGCCATGCGGCTGCGCTTGATGCAGGCTGATACGAGCCTGATGGGCGCGACAGATCTCACCAACGATGGCCAAGCCGAGGCCTGCGCCATTGCCGAGGTTGCTACGTCGGTAGAAACGCTCGAAAACCTTCTCATGCTCGGCCTCGGGAATACCCGGCCCGTCATCCTCAACCTCGAGTACCGACGGCGCCAGTGCGCGGATGATCAGGTTGCCGCCGGCCGGTGTATGCGCCAATGCGTTATCCAGCAGGTTATTGAGTAACTCGTTGAGCAACGTGGGCTCGCCATCGATCCACACCGACTGATCAGCCTCCAGCGCCAGCGCAACACCACGGGCATGAGCCAGTGGCGCCATGGCCAGCCCCAGTTCACGCGCCAGCTGACTGAGATCGATACGCTGAGCACCGCCTTCGGTAATGGCTCGCGCACCACTCTCGATACGCGCCAGCGACAGCAGTTGATTGGCCAGCAACGTCAGGCGGTCACCCTGCTGCGCCACCTGTTCAAGAGTGCTACGCCATTGCTCGGGCTGCTCGGCACGCAAGCCCAGGGTGATGCGCGCTTTCAGCGCCGCCAGAGGCGTACGCAACTCATGGGCGGCATCGGCAATGAACTGCGACTGCCGCTCGAACAGGCCTCGCAAACGTTCATTGAACTGGTTCAAGGCCTCCACAAGCGGCTGCACCTCTCGCGGCAGGCCACTATCCGGCAACGGCTGCAGGTCTTCGCTGGCCCTTTCCGCGACCTCCCGGCGTAGCGCCTCCAGTGGCCGCAAGGCCAGATTAACGGCCAACCACACCAGCAGCAGTGCACTGAACGAAAGCAAGCCCATACGCCACAGGGTGCCAATCAGCAGCTCACGGGCCATGCGCTCGCGCGCGCCCTGTGTCTCCGCCACACGAATTTCAGCGATGCCATTGAGCTGCGGTTCGCTGACCGGCTGCAGCAGGCTGACCACTCGCACGCCCTGGTTGCGGTACACAGCGTCGTAGAAGTGGGCCAGCGCCGGATAATCGTCAGTGCGTGGCGTGCCCGCTGGCGCTGGCGGCAGGTCCTCATAGCCGGAAACCTGATTACCCTGCAGGTCGAGCACTTGGTAGTAGATGCGTCCGGCGCTGTCGTAGGCAAAGGTATCCAGTGCCACATAAGGAATATTGGCGAGCAGCCGACCGTCGTCGGCATAGAGACCATCAGCCACTGCACGCGCCGATGCCAATAGCGTTCGGTCATAGGCGGTGTCAGCTGCGCGGCGCGCACTCCAATAGGCACTGAAGCTGCTCAGCAGCAGGATCAGCGATAACAGCAGCGCCAGACGCCGCAGTAGACGCCCACGCAGACTGACACCACGACTCATGCCTCGACCGCTTCCAACAGGTAGCCGAGACCACGGAAGGTGACGATGCGCACGGCACTGCCCTCTAGCTTCTTGCGCAAGCGGTGAATGTAGATTTCGATGGCATCCGGACTGGCATCCTCGTCCAGACCGAACACCTGCGCCGCCAGTTGCTCCTTGCTCATCACCCTGCCCGGTCTGGCGATCATCGCCTCCAGCACTGCCTGTTCACGGGCAGTCAGGCTGAGCGCTTCGCCTTTGAGACTGAAACGACGTGCGCCAAGGTCGTAGACCAGGTCGCCGCAGCGCTGCAACTGCTCGCCGCCCAGCACGCTGCGCCGCAGCAGGGCTTTGACCCGAGCCTCCAGCTCGGTCAGCTCGAAGGGTTTGGCCAGGTAGTCATCGGCACCTAGATTGAGGCCATGCACGCGGTCTTTCACTTCGCCACGTGCAGTCAACATCAGTACCGGCAGGGTCTGGCCGCGGTCACGCAGGCGCGCCAGCACCGCGAATCCGTCCAGGCGTGGCAGGCCGATATCGAGGATTGCCAAGGCGTACTCTTCGCTGCACAGCGCAAGGTCAGCGGCAACGCCATCATGCAGAACGTCCACAGTCCAGCCGGCGCCCTTGAGCGCCTGAGCCACGCTTTCCGCCAATTGCGGATGGTCTTCGACCAGCAGAATCCGCACCGCCACCTCCAACTGCAGCATCGTTAAAGGCGCGCAGTGTAGCGCCGCCACGGCTGCTGTGAATTGCTCAAATGCCAAAGCAGCGTCTGTTTGCCCGCTCACGTGACCTGCCGGAACGCAACATCGCACCGCCATAAAAATCTTTCTTTCATGAAAGCCTAGTGAAAGCTTGTCCTCATAGCATCGTTACAAGGTGGCTCGATCCACCTGCTCAAGCGACCTGGCAGTGGTGCCAGGCAGCGACAAGAACAATAACGGAGACCACATGATGCTCGCAGCCTCACGCCAGGCTTTGCCGCCTGTCCGCCTGCTCTGCCTGGCCATCGCCGCTACCGGCGCTGCCCCCCTCGCCAACGCCGCCTTCATCGAAGACAGCAGTGCCAGCCTCACCGCTACCAACATCTATTTCAATCGCGATTTCCGCGAAGGTTCCAGCCAGAACAAACGTGAAGAATGGGGTCAGGGCTTTCGTCTCGACCTGCAATCCGGCTTCACCGAAGGCACCGTCGGTTTCGGTGTCGACGCCATGGGTCTGCTCGGCCTCAAGCTCGACTCCGGTCGAGGCCGCACCGGCACCGATCTGCTGCCCGTACATGATGATGGTCGTTCCGCTGACGAATTCAGCCGCCTAGGCCTGACCGCCAAGGTCAAGGTCTCTGCTACCGAGCTGCGCTATGGCTCGCACGTTCCCGAGCTGCCCGTGGTCAAGGCCAGCGACAGCCGTCTGCTGCCGCAGGTATTCGAAGGTGGCTTGCTGACCTCTTCAGAACTCGAGGGCCTGACCTTCACTGGTGGTCGCCTGGACAAGGTCATCGACCGAGCATCCACCGACGAAGAAGACCTGGTACTGAACAGCAAGAACAGCCGCTTTGCCGGTGGCATCAGTGCCGATCATCTGGACCTGGCCGGCGTCGACTACAAATTCACCCCGGGTGTCACCGGCCGCTACTACTTCGCCGATCTGGATGACATCTATCGTCAGCACTTCCTCGGCTTGCTCACCAGCCACAAGATCGGTCCTGGCACCCTGAGCAGCGATCTGCGCCTGATCTACAGCAGCGACAGCGGCGCGGCCAAGGCCGGCAAGGTCGACAACCGCGCCATCAACGGCATGGTCAGCTATGGCCTGGGGGCGCACAAATTCGGCCTGGGTTTCCAGGACATGAGCGGCGACACCGGCTTTGCCTACATCGATGGCAGCGATCCGTTTCTGGTCAACTTCGTGCAGATCAACGACTTCGCCAACGCCGACGAGCGTTCCTGGCAGGCCCGCTACGATTACAACTTCGCCAGCATCGGGGTTCCCGGCCTGACGTTCATGACCCGTTACATCCGTGGTGACGACGCACGTATCGCCGGCTCCGACGACCGTGGCGGCGAATGGGAACGCGATATCGAGTTCAAGTACGTGGTGCAAACCGGCCCGCTCAAGGACCTCTACGTACGCGTGCGCAACGCCAGCTTCCGCTCCGACTTCGCCCGCGACGCGGACGAGAACCGTGTCATCGTCGGCTACACCCTGCCGATTTGGTAAACAACAACAAGACTCGTGAGGAATCACCCATCATGAAATCCGTACTGACCCGCGCCGCTCTGGCGACTGCCTGCCTGGCCTTCGCCAGCCAACTGCTGGCTGCCGAACCCAAGCGCCCCGAATGCATCGCCCCGGCCAAGCCCGGTGGTGGTTTCGACCTGACCTGCAAACTGGCCCAGAGTGGTCTGAAAGACGAAGGCCTGCTCAAGGCGCCAATGCGCGTCACCTACATGCCAGGCGGTGTCGGCGCCGTGGCCTACAACGCCGTGGTCGCTCAGCGCGCCAAGGACCCGGGCACCATCACCGCCTTCTCCTCGGGCTCGCTGCTGAACCTGGCCCAGGGCAAGTTCGGTCGTTATGACGAAAACGCCGTACGTTGGCTGGCCGCGGTCGGTACCGACTACGGTGCGATCACCGTGCGCGCCGACTCTCCGTACAAAAATCTCGATGACCTGGTTCAGGCCCTGAAGAAAGATCCGTCCAGCATCGTCTTCGGCGCCGGCGCCACCATCGGCGGCCAGGACTGGATGCAGACCGCGCTGATCGCCCGCCTGGCCGGGATCGAGCCGAAGAACCTGCGCTATGTTGCCTTCGAAGGCGGCGGTGAAACCCTCACCGCCATGCTCGGCGGCCATGTACAGGTCACCAGCAGCGGCCTGGGTGAAGTCACCCCGCAACTGGAAGCGAAGAAAGTACGCATCCTTGCGGTGCTCTCCGATGAGCGTCTGCCGGGCAAGCTGGCCGAGATCCCGACAGCCAAGGAGCAGGGCTACGACATCACCTGGCCGGTGATCCGCGGTTTTTACATGGGCCCGGAAGTCAGCGACGAGCAGTTCAACTGGTGGAAACAGCAGTTCGACACCCTGCTGGCCAGCGAAGAGTTCGCCAAACTGCGTGAACAACGCGACCTGCTGCCATTGTCGGTTACCGGTGATGACCTCGATACCCTGGTGCACAAGCAGGTTGCCGAGTACAAGACCCTGGCCGGTGAATTCGGCCTGATGCAGGAATAAGTGCATCGACAGGTTCGGCGTCGCCCGACGCCGAACCTGTAGTTGAGCGCCTCGCCGCTCGATCCTGTCCCAACGCAAGAGACCACTGCTATGTACGTTCGCCTGTTCGCTGCGATCTGGCTGCTGTTGTGCGCCTTTCTCGCAGTCATCGCCTGGGGTTTCCAGGCACCCTTCGCCTACGACCCTGTCGGCCCGAGGGCCTATCCGCTGCTGCTGCTGGTACTGATGGCTGCTGGTGCCGCCTGGCTGATCTTCAAGCCGGGTCCGCAGACCGAGGCGCTCAGCCGCCAGGCGCTGCAGCGTGCAGGCCTTTGCATCCTGACCCTGTTGGCCTATGCCCTGCTCTTCGAACCCCTGGGCTTCGTCCTGAGTACCGCACTGGCAACCTTCGTTCTGGGCTTGCTGTTCACGGGTCGTGTGCTGCCGTGCCTGATTAGCGGCGCCCTGATGGGTGTGCTGCTGTATGCATTGTTCGATTATGCGCTAGACGTTCCGCTGCCACTGGGCGTGTTCGAAGCGTTGGTGGAGAGCTGAGATGGAAACATTACATTTTCTGATGCAGGGCTTTGACGTCGCCACCCGGCCGACCAACCTGCTGGTTGCCCTGTTCGGTGCCTTCGTTGGCACCATCGTCGGTCTGCTGCCGGGCCTGGGCCCGATCAACGGTGTTGCCCTGCTGCTGCCCTTGGCCTTCGCCCTTGGCCTGCCGCCGGAAACCGCACTGATTCTGCTCGCCGCCGTCTATCTGGGATGCGAGTATGGCGGGCGTATTTCCGCCATTCTGCTCAACGTACCCGGCGATGCTGCAGCGGTGATGACCACCCTCGACGGCTACCCGCTGGCACGTCAGGGCAAGGCTGGCATCGCCCTGTCGCTGTCGGCAGTGAGCTCCTTCACCGGCAGCATGATCGCCACCTGCGGTGTGGTGCTGTTCGCACCGATCCTGGCGAAATGGGCAGTGGCCTTCGGCCCGGCCGAGTACTTCGTACTGATGATCTTCGCGATTGCCTGCCTCGGCGGCATGGTCGGCGACAAGCCGGTCAAGACCTTGCTCTCGGCCCTGATCGGCTTGGCACTGGCCACAGTCGGGGTCGACTCCACTACCGGGGTCTACCGTTTCACCTTCGACAGCGTCAGCCTGTCCGACGGTATCCAGTTCGTCATCGTGGTGATCGGCTTCTTCAGTGTCAGCGAAATTCTGCTGATGCTGGAAAACACCCACAACGGCCAGAAGGCCGTGAAGGCCAGCGGCCGCGTGCTGTTCAACTTCAAGGAATACTGCTTCACCTTCTGGACCATGATTCGCAGCTCGGTCGCCGGCTTCATCATTGGCGTACTGCCGGGCGCCGGTGCAACCATCGCCAGCGCCATGACCTACATGACCGAGAAGCGCCTGGCGGGTGACAGCGGCAAGTTCGGCGACGGTGACCTGCGCGGCGTTGCGGCGCCTGAGTCGGCTAACAACGCCTCGGCCTGCGGCTCGCTGATCCCGATGCTGACCCTTGGCGTGCCGGGTTCAGGCACCACTGCCGTGATGATTGGTGCGCTGACCCTGTACAACATAACGCCCGGCCCGCTGCTGTTCGAACAGCAGCCAGACGTGGTCTGGGGTCTGATCGCCTCGCTGTTCATCGGCAACATCATCCTGCTGGTGATGAACATTCCGCTGGTCGGCCTGTTCTCGCGCATGCTCAGCGTGCCGAACTGGGTGCTGGTGCCCGCCATCACCGTGATCAGCATGGTCGGTGTCTACGCGGTACACAGCACCACCTTCGACCTGGTATTGATGATCGCGCTTGGCGTGTTTGGCTACATCCTGCGCAAGCTGGATTTCCCACTCTCGGCAGTGATTCTCGGCTTCGTACTGGGTGAGATGATGGAGGACAACCTGCGTCGCGCGCTGTCGATCTCCGCTGGTGACTTGGGCATCCTCTGGGGCAGCCCGATCACCCTGGTACTGTGGGCGCTGGTAGCGCTGATGCTGGCCCTGCCGGGCATCCGCTGGATGCGTCGACGCAAGCAGATCAAGGCTGGGGCTGATGCCACTGCCGCGTGATCTTTGGGTAACGCCGCTGGCCGGAGTGGTCGGCGGTTACCTGGCCAGCCTCGCCGGCTGGCCTTTGCCGTGGATGGTCGGTTCCTTGCTGGCGGTCATCGCCGTGCGCTGTCTGGCCGACCGCCCCTTCAGTGAACTGCCCGGCGGGCGCAAGGCCGGCCAGTGGCTGGTGGCCAGCGGTATCGGCCTGCATTTCACCAGCGACGTGCTGGAACAGGTGCTCAGCCATCTACCGGTCATCATCATGGGCGCTTTCGGCACGCTTCTGCTCAGCCTGATCGGCATCGCCATCCTGCGCCGTGCCGGCGTAGACCGTGCTACCGCCTTCTTCGCCAGCATGCCTGGCGGCGCCAGCGAGATGGTCAATCTGGCCCTGCGTCACGATGCCCAGCCCGCGCGCGTGGCGGCAGCGCATAGCCTGCGCCTGCTGCTGGTGGTGCTGCTGATTCCGGCGCTGTTCACCTGGGGCCTACCCGACGTCAGCGCACCACCTCGCGCACCGGTGGACTGGACCTGGTTAGCCGGTCTGCTCGCCGCTGGTGCTGTGCTGGCAGTGCTCTGGGGACGTCTGAAACAACCCAACCCCTGGATGCTTGGGCCACTGGTCGCCTGCGCCGTGGCCAGTGCCAGTTTCGACCTGCATCTGGGCCTGCCGCAAGGCATGGGCCAGCTTGGCCAATGGCTGATCGGTTGCGCCCTGGGCTGTCACTTCGACCGCGCCTTCTTCCGCAGCGCGCCGGGTTTTCTCGCCCGCGTGCTGGCCTTCACCCTGCTGGCGATGCTCGCCGCTGCCGCACTCGGCGAAGCCCTTGGCTGGCTGGCCGGCGAAGACCATCTGTCGTTGATGCTGGGCATGATGCCGGGCGGTATCACGGAGCTGTGTCTGACCGCCGAAGCCTTGCAGCTATCGGTAGCGCTGGTCACTGCCCTGCAGGTGCTACGGCTGTTTCTGGTGATGTTCCTCGCCGAACCCTTATTCAAGCTCTGGTGCAAGAGCCACGCTTAGCCCGCCTTGTGCGGGCTTTTTTTTATGCCTTCGGCAACACACGGTGGAAGACGCTTTCGGCTCTGGCGTCCTGCTTCGCTCTACCTCCTGCATCCATGCAGTCGTAGCGGCGAAAAGCTCGCGGCTGAAGCCCCTCCCACGAGTGGAAGCTACCACTGCAGCTGCAATTCGCTCTGGAACTCACGCACTTGACCACTGACCGGGTCGACGAAGCGCAAGCCGCGCGCCAGCAGCTTGAGCGGCTTGCCGTAGTCATCCGGCTGATTACGCGACTCCAGCAACTGCGGATAGAAATCGTCGCCGACGATGGGCGCACCGAGCCCGGCCAGATGTACGCGCAGTTGATGCTTACGCCCGGTTACCGGCGACAAGCCGTAACGCCACAGTTCGCCGCGTCGTTCCAGCACCTCGATTCGCGTTTCGCTGTTGGCCTCGCCAGCAACTTCCTGCATACGAAAGAACGGCTCGCCATCAACCATCCGTGAACGGTGTAGGTAGGGAAACTGCAGCTGCGGCAATGCAGGGGCGATGGCCTCATAGCACTTCTCCACCGCACGCTGGCGAAACAGTGCCTGATACTGGCCGCGACTGGCTGGATTGACCGAGAACAGCACCAGGCCGGCCGTCAGCCGGTCGATGCGGTGGATTGGCACCAGATCGGGATTGCCGGTGCGCTTGATCAGGCGTGCCAGCAGCGTCTGCTCAACGTATTCACCGGCCGGCATCACCGGCAGAAAATGCGGTTTGTCGGCGACCAGCAGGTGCTCGTCCTGCCACAGCACCTGCTCGTCGAAGGGAATCGGCGTCTCGTTCGGCACCTCACGGAAATAGCGCACCTTGAGCCCGACGCGATAAGGGTGCGTGGCATCGATAGGCGCACCGGCCGCATCCAGCACCCGACCGCGCGCCATACGTTGCAGCCAGGTGGCGCGGTCGATGGCGGGAAAGTGATCGCACAGGCAATCGAGCACCGTCGCCCAGTGGCCCTGGGGCAAATGAAGCGTGCTGGGGCGCATGGCGGGGTTGGGCATTGCAGAAGCTGCTCGACGGCTTATGAAGGGGCGAATTAGGCCGTACTCGTGCGGCCCAGTCAAAGCAAACGGCTTGAGCCAAGGTCGCGCTGTGGCTATGGTGGCCGCTCGTATCTGGAGAGACTCATGTCCATCACCCGCTCCCTGCTTACCAGCGTCGCCCTTCTCCCGCTCCTGGCCGCCTGCCAGGTCTACACCGGCAAGCCGGAAGGCCCACCGCCGGCGACTCGCCTGCAAGGTCAAGTCCAGGTCGAAAATGGTCAACTGCTGTTCACTCCCTGCCAGGAACAGCGTCGCTTCGTGCTGGTCGATGGCGACACCACCGGTATCGAGCGCGAAGTCATGCAACTTGGCAGTGATAGCCAGGCCAGCCTGTTCGCCGATCTGGCCGGGCATCTGGGCGGCAGCCAGGGCAAGGGCAAGGGCAAGGGCAGCGATGGTCGCTTCGAGGTCAGCCAGATCTATCGCCTGCAAGGTGAAGGACACGGCTGCGACGACCTCAATTTCAAGCGCCTGGCCCTGCGCGCCAGCGGCAACGAGCCGTTCTGGCAAGTGGAAGTCGGTAGCAAGGGCCTGGTACTGAACCGCCCTGATCAAGAGCCGTTGGCCCTGCCTTATCTGGAAGAACAGCTGCCGGATGGTCGCCTGAGTTTCAGCAGCGAAGCCAACGGTCAGCGTCTGGACCTGTGGGTTGCACCGCAGCGCTGCGTCGACGGCATGAGCGGCGCGGTCAACCACCTCAGCGCCGAACTGCGCCTCGACGGCCAGGTGCTGCGTGGCTGCGCACATTTCGGCGCCATGCGTAACTGAGCCGCGCCAATGCCGGTGGCCCCGCCAGGTGTCACCGGCATGGATTGCTCAACGGGGTGCTAGCCCAAACTTCCGGCGAAACGCCGCGCGTAATCTTCCCGCTCGAAGGCCTCGACCACGAAGTCGATGAAGCTGCGTGTCTTGCCCGGCAGCAACTGACGACTGGGGTAATACAGCGACAACGCGCCGGCATCCGCCCACCAGCGCGGCAGCACCCGCACCAGCTCGCCCGTCTCCAGCCAGGGCAACACATCGGGCACGGCAAGCATCGCCACTCCCAGGCCCAACCGCGCAGCCTCTCGCACAGCAGTTGGATCGTTGACCACCAGGGTCTCACGCATCGTCGCGATCACTTCATCGCCCTGTGCGTTGCGCATGTTCCAGGTACGGATACGACCCGAAGACAGAGAGCGCATGACGATGCAGTCCAGCTCGATCAGGCCTGATGGATCGGCTGGCAACCTGTGCCGAGCCAGATAAGCGGGAGAGGCAAAGGCAACGACGTGCAGCGGCGCCAGTGTGCGGGCGACCACGCCGCTGGCCAGCTCGAAGCCACCGCCGATGGCGGCGTCGTAGCCCTCGGAAATCAGGTCGACCGTACGGTTCTCGAAATGCCATTCAGGGCGAACGCGGGGATAACGCTGCAGGAACTCGGGCAAAAGAGGCAGCAGGTAACCGGTCCCAAAGGATGGCGCCAGGCTGATCTTGAGCACACCGGCCGGCTGGCCATCATCGGCTGATACGGCGGCGATGGCGTTCTGCAAGGACTCCAGATTGCCGCTAACCGCGGCCAAGAAAGACTCGCCCGCCTCGGTCAGCGTCAGCTTGCGCGTCGAGCGCTGGAACAACCGTACACCCAGGTTGCGCTCCAGCATGGCGACATTGCGGCTCACCGCTGCCGGCGTCAGAGCAAGGCGACGTGCAGCCGCCGAGAAGCTACCGCTCTCGGCACTGCGTACGAATGATTCCAGGTTGGCTAATGTCTCCATAGACCGATCTTAAACAGATACTTGAAGATAATCCAAATGATTAGCTGCTAATCAAAGATGAATGAAAACGCGATAGTCACTCCACCGAATGTCTCGGCAATCAAACGGAGTGAACCATGAGCAACGTAATTTCTTCCCAACCCCTTCCCCTGGCCGGCAAGACGGCTCTCGTAACAGGCGGCTCTCGCTCTATCGGCGCAGCTATCGCCAAACGCCTGGCCGCTGACGGTGCCCAAGTTGCCTTCACCTACAATGGCTCGCCCAAACTGGCTGAAGAAGTCGCGGTCGAAATCGAATCGGCGGGCGGTCGAGCGCTGGCGATCCAGGCTAACGCAGCCGAACCCGAGGCCGTGCGCGCCGCCGTCGCGAAGACGGTAGAAGCGTTCGGCAGCCTCGACATTCTGGTGAATAACGCCGGTATCGCCTCGGCCAGTGCCATCGAAGACACCCGCTTCGAAGACTACCAGGCAATGCTGGACATCAACGTCACTGGTGTTTTCGTCGCCACCCAGGAAGCCGTACGGCACATGCAGGAGGGCGGCCGCATCATTCATATCGGCAGCTCCGTAACCAAATACGCGGGCGTTCCCGGGCTCGCTGCATATGGCCTGACCAAAGGCGCCGTAGCCGGTTTCAACCGCAGCCTGGCGCATGACCTGGGGCCACGCGGGATCACGGTCAACAGCATCCACCCCGGCCCGGTGAACACCGACATGAATCCGGCCGATGGTGAGATCGCCAAGCTGCTCACCCCGCGCATCGCATTGGGTCGTTACGGAGAGTCGACCGAGATCGCCAACCTCGTGGCCTTCCTCGCCAGTCCGCAGGCTTCGCTCATCACTGGCGCAGACATTCACGCCGACGGTGGCTTTACCTCCTGAAGCGCTGTGGGGCCGGCCAAAGGCCTGCCCCGCAGACGCCACGACCAATTTCAATAAGGAACCTGCTCATGAGCACGTCCCCATACATCGGCATCATCGGTGCCGGTCAGATCGGTGCGGCCTTCGCTCGCGCCCTGGCGCGGCGGAACATTCCGGCAATCCTCGCCAACAGCCGTGGGCCAGAGAGCTTGCAAGGCCTGGTACAATCCATCGGCCCGAGCATCCGTGCCGGCACCCGTGAGCAGGCGGCAGCACAGTCCATCGTGCTGGTCGCGGTGAACTGGTCGAAGCTGCCAGCCGCACTGTCCGGGCTTGCCGACTTCGCCGGGCGTATCGTCATCGACAGTAACAACCCGATCGAAGCGCCGCTGTTCAATCCCATCGATCTGCATGGCCGCACCTCAAGCGAGGTGTTTGCCGACCTGGTGCCGGGCGCCCATGTAGTGAAGGCGTTCAACCACTTGAACCCCAGATTGCTCATCGCCGATCCCGCCGAGCGCGGCGGCCGGCGTGTGCTGTTCCTGGCCGGTGACGACAATCACGCAAAAACCCAGGTCAGCGCACTGATCGATGAGCTGGGCTTCGCCGCTCTCGACCTTGGCGAGCTGGCCGAAGGTGGGCGCCTGATGCAATTCCCCGGTGGGCCGTTGCCCTCGCTCGAACTGGTGCAGTTCGGCTGAGCTACCGGGAGACGAAAATGAAGGATTCCGTAATGCCCCATACCGATTCATCTGCTGACACCCGATCCATGTCTGCTGCGTGGTGGGCCGTCATCTCTCTTGCCCTGGGCGCCTTCGGCCTGGTCACGGCGGAATTCCTGCCGATCAGCCTGCTGACGCCGATGGCCGCGGACCTGGGCGTATCCAACGGCGCGGTGGGCCAGGCCATCACCGCCACCGCCGTGGTCGCCGCATTCGCCGGACCACTGGTGGTGCTGTTCTCGGGCCGCCTGGATCGACAAAAGATCGTCTGGGGGCTGATGGCCATGCTGGTGTTCTCCTGCATCCTTTCGGCCTATGCCTCGAACATCACGGTACTGCTGATCGCACGTGGACTGCTGGGCTTCGCCCTCGGCAGCTTCTGGGCCATGATGGCAGCGCTTGCCCTGCGCCTGGTGCCGCCGGACAAGGTGCCGCGGGCCATTTCGATCATCATGATGGGCATCTCGCTCGCCACCATCTTCGCTGCCCCGCTGGGTGCCTACCTGGGAGAATTGTGGGGCTGGCAGGCAACCTTCCTGGCGGCGTCCGGTATTGGCGTGGTGGCGCTGGCGATCCAGATGCTGACCCTGCCCAAACTGCCGGCCGCGGCAGCGCCGGGCCTGGCCTCCTTCAAGGCAGCGCTGACGCGGCGTGCGGTCGTCGTCGGCATCGGCACCGGGCTGCTGGTCATTTCCGGGCACTTCGCCGCGCTGACCTTCATCCGCCCCTTCCTCGAGGAGGTTCCCCGCCTGGATGTCGCGACCGTTTCGCTTGCCTTGCTGGCCTTCGGTGTCAGCGGCTTTTTCGGCAACCTTGCCGGCGGCGCCGTCGCCGCGCGCAGTCCGGCCTGGGCTGTCAGCAGTTGCTCGTTCCTGATCGCTGCCGTTGCACTCACGCTGATCCTTTTCGGCACACAGGCCAACATTGCCTTCGTCGCGATTGCGCTATGGGGTTTCGCCTTCGGCGCCTTCCCGGTATCGATCTCGATCTGGAACGCGCGCGCCGCCGCCGATCACGCGGAAAGCGCTGGCGCCCTGCTGTCATCGACCTTCCAGGTCGCCATTGCTGCGGGTGCGGTTCTAGGAGGGCTGATCATCGACAGCCTCGACTCGCAAGCCGTGATCGTCTATGCCGCAGCAGCAGCCTTCGCGGGCGCTGCCCTGATGTTCATTCGGGGGCGCGCGATCGAACGCCAGCGTGGCTGAGCCCGTACTTGCGCAGCGTTCAGAACATCATTCACCTACGCTCAACGGAGCAAAGCCGCCAGTCGTTCGAGATTGCCGGCCTCCTCCATCCGGGCAGCGAATCCCGTACAATCGCGCCCCTTCTTCACCTTGCCGGATCACCACCGGCCAACCAGGACACCGCCCATGCTTCGCCTGACCGAACTGAAACTGCCCCTCGACCATGCCGATGATGCCCTGCGCCCGGCCATCGTCCAGCGCCTGGGCATCGCCGACCATGACCTGCTGGCCTTCAGCGTGTTCAAGCGCAGCTATGATGCGCGCAAGAAGTACGGCGACATGCCGTTCATCTACACCGTCGACTGCGAAGTGAAAGACGAAGCCGCCCTGCTCGCTCGCCTGAGTGGTGACAAGCATGTCGGCCCGGCACCGGACATCGCCTACAAACCCGTGGGCAAAGCTGAAACGCCGCTGGACGAACGCCCGATCGTGGACGGTTTCGGCCCCTGCGGTATCTTCGCCGCGCTGATCCTGGCCCAGGCCGGCCTGCGCCCCATCGTGCTCGAGCGCGGCAAGGAAGTACGCCAACGCACCAAGGACACCTGGGGCCTGTGGCGCAAGAACCAGCTCAACCCGGAATCCAACGTGCAGTTCGGCGAAGGCGGCGCCGGCACCTTCTCCGACGGCAAGCTGTACAGCCAGATCAAGGACCCGCATCACCACGGGCGCAAGGTGCTGCAGGAGTTCGTCAAGGCCGGCGCGCCGGACGAGATCCTATACGTCAGCAAGCCGCATATCGGCACCTTCCGCCTGACCGGCGTGGTGGCAACGATGCGTGAAGGGATCAAGGCGCTCGGCGGCGAAGTGCGCTTCCAGGAGCGTGTCAGCGACCTGCTCATCGAAGACGACCAGCTCACCGGCGTGGTGCTGGAAAGTGGCGAGCAGATCCTCAGCCGCCATGTGGTACTCGCCCTCGGCCACAGCTCGCGTGACACCTTCCGCATGCTGCATGCCCGTGGCGTGTACCTAGAGGCCAAGCCCTTCTCGGTCGGTTTCCGCATCGAACACCCGCAGTCGCTGATCGACCGCGCCCGCCTGGGCAAGTACGCCGGCCACCCGAAACTCGGCGCTGCCGATTACAAGCTGGTGCACCACGCCAGCAATGGTCGCTCGGTCTACAGCTTCTGCATGTGCCCGGGCGGCACTGTGGTCGCCGCCACCTCCGAGCCGGAGCGCGTGGTCACCAACGGCATGAGCCAGTACTCGCGCAACGAGCGCAACGCCAACGCCGGCATCGTCGTCGGCATCACCCCCGAACAGGACTACCCGGGCGGCCCGCTGGCTGGCGTGGAACTGCAGGAGCGCCTGGAGTCGCACGCCTACGTGCTCGGCGGTCGCAACTACGAGGCGCCCGGGCAACTGGTCGGCGACTTCATCAAGGGCACGCCATCCACCGCCCTTGGCGAGGTGCAGCCGTCCTACAAGCCGGGGGTGAAACTGGGTGATCTGGCGCCCTCGCTACCGGATTTCGCCATCGAAGCCATCCGCGAGGCGCTACCGGCCTTCGGCAAGCAGATCAAGGGTTTCGACCTGGCCGACGCGGTACTCACCGGCATCGAAACGCGCACCTCATCGCCGGTGCGCATCACCCGTGACGAGAATCTGCAGAGCCTGAATCTCAAGGGTCTGTACCCAGCTGGTGAAGGCGCCGGTTATGCCGGTGGCATCCTCTCTGCTGGCGTCGACGGCATTCGTGTGGCCGAAGCGGTGGCCAAGGATATGCTTGGGTTGAATAGCTAAGCCCTATTCGGATCACGCACCCCGTAGGGTGGGTTAGCGGCGCCAAGCCTGTAAATGTCCGATCACCGCCATCGTATTGCGCCGCATACCCCACCAGGCGAGGGCCCTGCGCTGCGCCAATGGTGGGTTACGGCGCAACAGACTTTGCAGGCTTATCAAGATAGGCGACAGGCGCCTAACCCACCCTACGCATATCCGTCAGTCTCGATAGCGCGCAGCCGCACAAGCGTCAAAGGTCCCCGCAGCGCAGGCAGCACAGCGTCGAACGCCGCGAACCATTCGGACGACGCGCGGGGTCGGCATAGGTCAGTAACTCACTGAAACCAGCCTTGCGCATCATCCCTGCCGATGCGGCATTCTCTTCGTGACGGTCGATATAGACGTCGCATACGTCCCGACGCCACAAGTCCTGCACTGCCTCCGTGAGCAGATGAGCACCAAGTCCGCGACCCGCGCAATCGCGGTGCACCACCGCCTCACAGATATAGCCATGCAACTGCCCGGCACGCGCCGCAGGTTGATGAGCCGCGAAATCCTGCGTCAGACGATAGCTGACGAAACCCAGCAGTTGCTCCTGCTCCTCGGCCAACACCGCCAGCGTCGCGTTCGTCTCAATATCCTGCAGGTGTTGGCGAACTTCGACTTCAGGTAAATGATTCCAGGGATTGGGCCCGTGCTCGAGAATCAGCGCGCAGAGCGCTTCGATATCCTCGGCAACGGCCTGACGAATGATCAGCTCGCTCATGCTCCCAACTCCCCCTGAACTTGATTTCAGGGCGCAGTCTAGGCCGGGGAATTGCCTGGCGACAGTGACAGCCAGGCACGAGAAATACCTGACAGTGAATCAGTGATCATCGTCCCACGGCTGGCCACGGGTCTTCTCGGTCAGCTCGACCTTCTGCTGCATCGCCGCCTTGGACAGGATGTGCGCACTGACCGGCGCAGTGAGGAACAGGAACAAGGTGATCAGCAGCTCATGCAGACTGAGACTGCCGGTGTGATGAGCGAAGAACAGCATCGAAGCGATCAGCGTAGCGCCGACCCCCAGCGTCGTGGCCTTGGTCGGACCATGCAGACGGGTAAAGAAGTCCGGCAAGCGATACAACCCGATGGCACCGACCAGGGCGAACAGGCTGCCCAGGACCAGGCAAGCGCAAATCAACAGTTCCAGCCAGAACGGCATGGTCATTCCCCCTTAATCGATGATGTCGCCGTGCAGCAGGTGTTTGCCCACCGCAACCGTACCGACGAAGCCCATCACTGCGATCAGCAGTGCGGCCTCGAAGAACAGGTCCGACGCCAGCCAGATGCCGAACAGCACGATCAGCGCCAGCGCGTTGATATACAGGGTATCCAGGGCCAGGACGCGGTCGACCACGCTCGGCCCCTCGACCAGGCGCGCGACATTGAGCAGCATGGCCAGCGTGAGGATGCCCATGCACAGAAAGACTACGTTCTCGAGCATTCGAAAATCTCCAGCAGCGGCTTTTCGTAGCGACTCTTGACCTCGGCGATCAGCTCGTCGCGATCCGGCACGTTGAGCCCGTGCAGCAGCAATGTCTTGTGGTCGGAGCTGAGACCGGCAGAGACCGTGCCAGGCGTCAGCGAGATGATGCAGGCCAGGGCCGACAGGACGAACTCGTCCTCTATCTCCACCGGTACCTCGACGAATGCCGGTTCAAGGCGTGATTTCGGCCCTAGCACCAGCCTCACTACTTGCAGGTTGGCCACCACGATGTCGTAGAACACCTTGCAGATGAACAGCAGCAGCCCCAGGGGCTTGCGCACTTTAGGCACGGTCAGCAGGAAATCGCCGCACAGGTGCACGATCGACCAGCCCAGAAACAGCCCGAGCAGGATATGCCCCAGGTTGAGGGTGTTGACCAGCAGCAGCCAGAGAACCGCCAGCACCAGCATCATCCGCGGATGGGGGAACAAACGCCTCATGCCGCACCTCCAGCGATGATCGACAGGTAGGGTTGCAGATCGAGCAATTGCGCGGCGGCAGCCTCCAGATACGCCATTATCGGGGCAGCAGCGATCAGCAGTAGCGGGCTGGCCAATAACAGGCCCAGCGCAGCCAGCAGGCTGATACGATCCGCCGGCTCAGCTTTCGACGGCGACGCATCCGCGCCATGGCCCAGCCAGAACAGGCTGGTACCGGCGCGGCTCAGTGCCACCAAGGTCAACAGACCGCCAATCAGAATCACCGGCCACAGGCTCCATGCCTGCCAGCCCGGCTCTGCCGCGCGCAGCAGCAGCATCTTGCCGAGGAAACCAGAGAACGGCGGCAACCCGGCCACGGAGATGGAGGCAAAGAAGAACATGCAGCCCAGCACCAACGGCTGACGCAGCACACGCTCCTGCTGCAGATCGCCACCGGCGCTGTCACGCTGGGCGACCACCAGCCCCGCCAACAGAAACAATGCCGCGCTGATCAGTGTGCTATGCACCATGTAATAAAGCGCAGCACTCAACGCCGCTACGTTACCCATGGCGAAGCCAGCCATCAGCGTCCCCACCGAGACCACCACCAGATACGCCAGCAGCGCCTGCAACTGTCGCGCACCCAGAGCACCAATCACACCGAAGGCAATGGTCGGCAGCGCCATCCACCAGAGCAGCTCATGGCCGAGGTTAGCCAGCGGCCCAGCCTCTTCGCCAAACACCAGGGTGAACACGCGGACGATGGCGTAGAAGCCAACCTTGGTCATGATCGCGAACAACGCCGCCACTGAAGCGGGCGCCGCGGCATAGGCGCGTGGCAACCAGAAGCACAGCGGCAGCACGGCAGCCTTGAGGCCGAAGACGATCAGCAGCAGGTAGGCCGCGGCCTTGATCAGCGGTGCATCGGCGACATCAGCGCTGGCTACGCGCGCCGCAAGATCCGGCATGTTCAGGGTGCCGGTCAGGCCGTACAACAGGCTGACACCGATCAGGAAGAACGACGAGCCCAGCAGGTTGAGCACCACGTAATGCACGCCGGCCTTGACCTGATTGGCACGGTTGCCATGCAGCAACAGTGCATAAGACGAGATCAGAAGAATCTCGAAGAACACGAACAGGTTGAACAGGTCGGCGGTCAGGAACGCACCATTGATGCCCAGCAACTGGAACTGGAACAGCGCATGGAAGTTCGGCCCACGCTCATCATCGCCACGGCAGGCGTAGATGAGGGCGAAGCAGGCGAGCAGTGAGGTAAGCAACAGCAGCGCAGCGTTGAAGCGGTCGAGCAGCAGCATGATGCCGAACGGCGCGACCCAGTTACCCAAGGCATAAACCTGCAACTGCCCCGCACCGGCCAACAGCACCAGATACAGACACACCGGCAGCAGCGCCAGGCAGCCGATCAGGGAAACACCCCGCTTCACATCACGCGACCAGCCGTGGCCGACCAGCAACAACGCGCCGAAAAACATCGGCAGCAGAATGGGGAGGATGATGGCGTGACTCATGCGCGCGGCTCCTCGCCATCAACGTGATCGGTTTTCAGCTCACCCATGCCACGTAGGGCCAGCACCACGACGAACGCCGTCATGGCGAAGCCAATGACGATGGCGGTCAGTACCAGCGCCTGTGGCAACGGATCACCATACTCGGCGCTCTTGCCGATCACCGCCGGCACGCCCGTGCCGAGCCGGCCCATGGCGAAGATAAACAGGTTGACCGCGTAAGAGATCAGGGTCAGCCCCATCACCACCGGAAAAATGCGCGCCCGCAGCAGCAGGTAGACGCCGCTGGCAGCCAACACCCCGAGGGTAATTGCGAATACTGCCTCCATATCAGATGACCTCCTTGCACGACTCGTCCTGACTGACATGGCCGATATTGGAAAGGATCAGCAGGGTGGCGCCGACAACGGCCAGATACACCCCAAGATCGAAGAGAATCGCGGTCGCCAGTTCGATTTCGCCAATCAGCGGAATATGGAAATGGCCAAATGCCGAAGTCAGGAACGGCGAGCCGAAGAGCCAACTGCCCAGACCAGTCAACCCGGCGATCAGCACGCCCCAGCCGGCGGTGGCGTGATAGCTGAATTTCAGGCGTTCCTGAGTCCAGGTCACACCATGGGAGATGTACTGCAGAATCAACGCCACCGAGGTGATCAGGCCGGCGATGAAGCCGCCGCCCGGCAGGTTATGCCCGCGCAGGAAGATGAACGCCGAAATCAGCAGCGCCATCGGCAGCATGGCCCGCGCCAGGTTGTCGAGGATCATCGGATGCGCATCGGTCGACCACGGACGACCGTTCTTGTCGTGGGTCGGATGCGGCAGGTGCAGGCCATGCAGCAGCGCGTAGATACCGATGGCAGCAATCGCCAGCACGGTGATCTCACCCAGGGTATCGAAGCCGCGGAAGTCCACCAGGATTACGTTGACCACGTTGGTACCGCCGCCCCCGGAGACGCTGTTCTCGAGGAAGAACGAGGAAATGCTCTGGTAAGGGCGGGTCAGCACGGCGTAGGTCAGCATCGCCACCATGGTGCCGCTGCCCAGCGCCAGGACCAGATCACGCAAGCCACGCAGGCTGCTGGACTCGGCAGGTGTGCGGTCGGTCATGAAGTACAGGGTGAGCATCAGCAGGATGATGGTCACCACCTCCACCGACAACTGGGTCAACGCCAGATCCGGGGCGGAGAAGCGGGCGAAGGCCAGTGCCACCATCAGACCAGCAGCGCTGAGGATCATCAGCGCCACGAGGCGGCGGCGGTGGAAAAACACGGTGAGCACCGCAGTCACCATCAGAATCAGCATGCCAATGGTTGTCAGCGGATCGATTGGCGTCATTGGCACGCTACCGGTCAACTGCTCAAGCGGCGACAGCGCGATTACCACCAGGGTCAGGGCACTGCCCAGCATCCAGGCCAGGTAGCGCTGCAGCGAACCGCTTTCCAGCAACGCGGTGATACGGACGGACAGACGCGTCATGTAGCGCACCACCTGGTCGAAGGCGTCCTTGGCATCGAGGCTAGGCAGGCCTTCATACCAGCGGAACAGCGGCTTGCGACAGGTGTAGACGATGATCCCGCCGAACAGCGCGACGAAGCTCATCAGCAGCGGCAGGTTGAGACCGTGCCAGACCGCCAGGCTGTACTCAGGCAGTGTGCCACCCAGGGTAGAGGACGCGGCGGCGGCCAGCAGCGGCGCGACCGTATAGGCCGGCACGATACCCACCAGCAGGCAGATGAACACCAGCACCTCGACCGGCACCTTCATATAGCGCGGCGGCTCATGCGGCGGGTATTTGGGCAGGTCGATCGGCTCGCCGTTGAAGAACACGTCGTGAATGAAACGCAGCGAGTAGGCCACCGAGAACACCCCGGCCAAGGTCGCGGCTGCCGGAATCACCCAGTTGAAACCGCCCAGCAGGTGCTGGTGCAGGGTTTCGGTGAAGAACATTTCCTTGCTCAAAAAGCCGTTGAGCAGCGGCACGCCAGCCATGGCCGAGGCCGCCACCATCGCCAGCACCGCCGTATGCGGCATGTACTTCCACAAACCGTTTATCCGCCGCATGTCGCGACTGCCGGTCTCGTGGTCAATGATGCCGGCGGCCATGAACAGCGAGGCCTTGAAGGTCGCATGGTTGATGATGTGGAACACCGCCGCCACGGCCGCCAGTTGGGTATCCAGGCCGAACAACAGCGTGATCAGGCCCAGGTGGCTGATGGTCGAATAAGCCAGCAGGCCTTTGAGGTCATGCTGGAACAGCGCCATGAGCGCTCCCACCAGTAACGTGGCCAGGCCGGTCAGGCTGACCATGTAGAACCACCACTCGGAGCCAGCCAGCGCCGGGTACAGGCGTGCCAGCAGGAACACCCCGGCCTTGACCATGGTCGCCGAGTGCAGATACGCCGATACCGGCGTAGGCGCCGCCATCGCATGCGGCAGCCAGAAGTGGAAAGGGAATTGCGCCGACTTGGTGAACACGCCCAGCAGTACCAGTACCAGCGCCAGCGGATACAGCTCGTGCGCACGGATCGCGTAGCCAGCGGCCAGCACCTGAGACAGCTCGAAACTGCCGGCGATGTGACCGATCAGCAGGATACCGGCGAGCAGCGCCAGACCACCGCCACCGGTGATTGCCAGCGCCATGCGCGCGCCCTTGCGTGCATCGGAGCGCGAGCCCCAGAAACCGATCAGCAGGAACGACGACAGGCTGGTCAGCTCCCAGAACATCAACATCAGCAGCAGGTTTTCCGACAGCACCACACCGAGCATGGCGCCCATGAACAGCAGCAGGAAGGCGAAGAAGCGCCCCATGGGCTCGGTCTTGGCCAGGTAATAGCGCGCGTAGAGGATGACCAGCAGGCCGATGCCGAGAATCAGCAGGGCGAACAGAAAGCCCAGGCCATCGAGGCGCAGACTGAGGTTCAGACCCAGGTGCGGCAGCCACTCCAGCTTGACCCGCAGCACCTCACCGGCGAAGACCGCCGACTGATAGTTGAACAGCAGCACCAGCGCCACGATGGGTGCCAAAGCCGCAGCTGCGGCGCAGGCCGAGCGTCCGAGCCTGTCGGCCAGCACCGGCAGAAACAACCCAAGAAATGGCAAGGCGACAATCAGCGCAAGCGCCATCGGAAAACCCCTTAAACAGGCACGCCAGGTCAGCTGACCCAACGCCGAGAATTGGAGTCGCAACTCCCTGACGGTGATATTTCATGCACCACAACGGCACAGCTAAGTCGTTGTCGGCACAAGCATAACGGCCGATTATCCATAACTATCAACGCAACGTCATGCATTGAATTATCGTTAAACACACTTGGTAACATGCAGGCTGCTGCAAGCGCTGCCGGCAGCCGACCACCACTATAGCGAGGCCACAAAAAATTGCCGCGAGCGTTTTTGTCCGAGCCTGAGAGTTGCCGTCAGAGATGGCAGACAACAAAAAGCCGGAGCAACCTAAGCTGCTCCGGCTTGCTTGTCACGATCAGTGGGTAACGCGGCTGGTACCGTTGACCGTCATCACGCGCACGCGCTCGCCGACACGGAACACCTGGTTCGGCTCGACTTCCTGGACGTAGGCACGCATGGTGCCATCGTCTTCACGCACGGTGATCTCAACACCCTGAGTACGGGTTATGCCTTCTTCAGCGGCGGCGCCCAACAGACCGCCAGCGACGGCACCGACCACAGCCAGGACCGCGCTGCCGCGCCCACCACCGAGGCCACTACCACCGATACCGCCAACTACAGCACCGGCACCGGCACCGATCGGCGTCTTGGTCCCTTCGATCTTGACCGGGCGCAGCGATTCGATGGTTCCCATGCGTACTGTTTGCACCGCTCGGGCCTCATCGCGGCTGTAGGTATCGCCAGTCAGGCTGGACTGACAGCCCCCGAGGGCCAACACCGCGGCCAGCGAGGTAATGAGCAGAGTGGGTTTACGCATAGCAATTCCTCCAGAGGTATCTCAATCCATTAGACGCCGGGCGAGCGAAACTGTCACGACGGAGCCTGAACAATAGTTATTTCAGACAGATCAGGTTCAGCGAGGTTCGCCCTATCAGGATCGAGCGAGGCGCCAGAGACGGGCGATATCCGTGGTACGCGCCTGCAACTCAGCCGCCGCACCGGCCATCGCCTGCTCCAGGGACAATGGCCCCGGCGCCAGGCTGAATGCAGCTTCGATACCAGCGTCGTACAGCGCCTGATAGTTGTCGCCCAGACTACCGGACAAGGCGATGACCGGTACCCCTGCCGCACGCGCCACGCGCGCTACCCCGACCGGGGTCTTGCCATGCAGGGTCTGGGCATCCATACGCCCCTCCCCGGTAATCACCAGATCCGCGTTCTCTACTGCGGCAGCGAGGCCGGACAGCTCGGCCACCAGCGCGATACCGGGGCGGAAGCTTGCCTTGAGGAAGGCACGCGCAGCGAAGCCGAGACCGCCCGCCGCGCCCACACCAGGGAACTCGGCGTGGTCCTCGCCCAGCGTCGCCGCCACGATACGAGCGAAGCGACCGAGCGCCGTATCCAGCTCGGCGACATGCTCAGGCGTCGCCCCCTTCTGCGGACCGAACACCGCAGATGCGCCGCGAGGCCCGCACAAGGGATTGTCGACATCAGCAGCGACCTCGATCTGCACCCTGAGCAGACGCGCGTCGAGCCCACTCAAATCAAGCTGGTCGAGACCAGCCAAAGCCGCGCCACCCGGCGCCAACTCGCGCCCATGGACATCGAGAAAGCGCATCCCCAGCGCCTGTAACAGGCCGGCACCGGCGTCATTGGTAGCACTGCCGCCCAGCCCCAGGATGATTCGCGTAGCACCGGCATCCAGCGCCTCGCGGATCAGCTCGCCAGTGCCAAAGCTGCAGGCCAGACGAGCTTCGCGCTGTTCACGCGGCACCCAGTGCAGACCACTGGCAGCTGCCATCTCGATGACCGCAGTGCCCTGCCCCAGCCACCCCCAATGCGCCTTGACCGGCTCACCCAGGGGGCCACGCACCTCACAATCGCGGCGCTCGCCGCCGCCGGCCGCGAGCCGCGCATCGACCGTACCTTCGCCGCCATCGGCCATTGGCCTCAGCAAACATTCGGCCTCGGGAAACACCTGCTGCCAACCGCGAGCGATGGCGGCGGCCACGTCGGGCGCGCTGAGGCTCTCCTTGAAGGAGTCAGGAGCAATGACGATTTTCATGATAGGTACCTCGAACGGAGGCAGGCGACCTTCTGGGCGCCTGCCGGTATAGCGGATTACAGCAGAACCAGACTCAGCAGCCAGACAGCGGCCATACCGGCGATACCCTGGATCAGGGTCGCCATGGTTTGGGCACGGTAAGCGGTCGCCACTTTCATGCGGCTGAACTGGGTCACGACCCAGAAGAAGCTGTCGTTGGCGTGGGAAACGGTCATCGCACCTGCACCAATGGCCATTACCGTCAGCACGCGGCCCATCTCGCTGTCCAGGCCCAGGTTGCCCAGCAGAGGCGCAACCATCGCCGAAGTGGTGACCAGCGCGACAGTGGAGGAGCCTTGGGCACTCTTCAGCGCAGCAGCCACCAGGAACGGCATGAACAAGCCGATACCCAGTGCCGACAGGGTGTCGCCCAGATAACCGGTCAACGCGGTGGCCTTGAGGATGGCACCGAAGGCGCCACCGGCACCGGTGATCAGCAGAATCGGCGCCGCCTCTTTCAGGCCATGAGCGACATAGTCATGAAACTGCTGACGCTTGCCTTCGCCCTTGAGCAGCGAGCACGCCAACACCAGACCGACCAGCAGCGCCGCAACCGGCTGACCGAGGAAGCTCAGCACATCGAAGAAAACGCCAGTGCCGAAGGGCTTGCTCGGGAAAGCAGCGACCGAGCCCAGGCAGATCAGGATGATCGGCACGAAGATCGGCGAGAACGCCTGCCAAGCGCTGGGCAGCTTGCCGTAGCGAGCGCGCAGTGCATCGAAGTCGACGTTATCGGCGAGCAGCTCGCTTGGCGCTTCTTCCAGCAAGTCGTGGTCGTTCTGCTTGAGGAAACGGTTGGCCCACAGCATACCGGCCACAGCGGTGACCGCAGCGACCAACAGACCGACCAGGATCACCAGACCAAGCGAGGTTTCCAGGCCCAGGTTGCCGGCGGCAGCGATCGGGCCGGGGGTTGGCGGCACGAAGGTATGGGTGGCATACAGACCTGTCGCCAGCGCCACGCTCATGGCCACCACGGACACCTTCATGCGTGCAGCCAGGGCATTCTTCAGCGAGTTGAGAATGACGTAGCCGGAGTCGCAGAACACCGGAATCGATACCAGGTAACCGATGATCGACATGGTCAGGGTGGGGAAACGCTGGCCCAGCAGACGAATCACCGTCTCGGCCATGGTAATGGCGGCGCCGCTGCGCTCGAGGATCACGCCAATGATGGTGCCGAGCACGATGACGATACCGATGTAACCGAGAATGCCGCCGAAGCCGGCAGTCATGGTCTTGATGATTTCGCCGCCAGGCAGCTGATAGGCAAAGCCGGCGATCAGCGCAGCAGCCAGCAATGCCAGGAAGGGGTGCAATTTCAAACGGGTAGTGGACAGCACGATGAATGCAATCAGTGCCACCAGGATCAGGACCAGGCCCATGACCAGTCTCCTCATTGTTGTTATGGCGGGCGCAGGGCCCGGATGGGAATGCCGACAGGCGCCACATTGTGGCTCAGCCTGCACCAGCATCGCCCTGTGCGCCAGCACCAAAACAACAAGCGCTGAGTGCAATTGGCTGTGCAATCGCACAAAGCCAGCACCCCGTGTTCACCAGCCGAGGTGAATTACCGAACGCTCACCGGCGCTACCGCGGCGGGTTCCAGCAAGCCCAGCCCCAAAGATAGCTGCAGGCGCTGATCCAGCCTATTGAGGTCCAGGCCACTGAGTTCGGCGATGCGCTCCAGGCGGTAGCGCAACGTATTGCGATGAATGCCCAATTCCTGCGCACAGGTTTGTACCTGGCCGTCATGCGCGCACCAGGCTTCCAGCGTGGCTCTTAGCGTGCCTTGGGGGTCCTGCATCAGCACCTGCCGCAACGGCGCCAGCCAGCCCTGCAGTAACCAGCTGTGGCGCTGGGCATAGAGCAGCGTCGGCAGGCGCAATTCGTCCAGGCGTAGCAGGCGACGATCAGGAAAGCGCGCCTGGCCATAGGCCTGAAGATCACGCAGGACCAGGCTGGCCTGGCGCAGCTCGGTCAGATCATGCAGCGGATCGCTGAGCGCCAGCGACCCTACGCCCCACTCGCGCTCGTCAGCCTGCTGGAGCCAGGCGCGATCATCGCGCGTGGCACTGTAGGGCCGACACCAGAGCAGTTCATGGCGCCCGAGCGGCGCCACCAGATGTTCACTCTTGCCCCCCAATGCGGCGAGCAGACGCGCCTGACGCGGCAGCGGATCGCCCTCACCATCGAGTTGCAGCAGACACATCTGTCGCGGCCAGGTCAGTTGCATGCCCAGGCGTTCGGCATCGACCTCAAGACTGGACAGACGCAGCATGGGATCGAGCAGCTGTCGCAACCAGGCCTCTTGCTGGTGCCGCTGCCAGTGACGCTCAGCCTGCAGAACGCGATGCTCGACCAACATTTCCGCTGCCATGCGCACCAGTTCGGCATAGGGCCGCACGATCTCGGGGTCGCCCGTGATACCGAGCACGCCAATCAGACGCTCGGCATGCAGCAACGGCAGGTTAACGCCGGGCTTGACGCCTCGCAGGCACGCCGCCGCCTGAGCGTCGATCTCCACCACGCGACAATTGGCCAGCACCAATTGCGCACCTTCATGACGGGTGTGCAGTCGACTGGGGTCACCGCTGCCGATGATCATGCCCTGGGCGTCCATCACATTGATGTTGTGCGGCAGGATGGCCATGGCGCGGTCGACAATGTGCTGCGCCAGGGTAGAGTCGAGTTCGAGCATGAAAAACGGCCTCGCGAATGAGGCCGTCATTGTAGGCGCGCCAGCGACGCTTCACGAGGTATCCCTCGCAGCGCCGGCAAAACCTTCAGCTAGCCAGGATTTACTCAGCAGCAGGCGCTGCAGCGCTCTCAACGGCCTTGTCGTCCGCTGGAGCTTTAGCCTTGGCCTGATTACGCCGAGCTTCGGCACGGTGCCGCCTGGCCTGCTGCTTGGCATGCAGCGCCTGCGCCGCCGTCACCATACCAACGGGCTGGCCTTGCAGATCCAGACGCGGTGCATTTTCGGTCATGGCAGCCCAGTAACGACCACCGCGGCACCAGGCGGCAATACCCGCTTTGAGCTGCTCAACGGTGATACCGAGCAACTGCAGATGTTGCTCGGCGTCCTTGAGAATGCCTTCCTTCAACGGCACCTTGGGCGCCGGATTGACCGGGAAGGCCAAGGGGAAGTGCTTCTGCAAGCGCCAGATCGCCTCGACGGTAGGATCCTGCTCACGCGCCTTGCCTTTGGGCGGCTGCTTGCGTTTTTGCGGCTTCGCGCTTTCGGTCTTTACCTGCTGTACCTGCTGCTTCTCGGCGCGCAGGCGGTCACGTAGCTCGGCTAATTGTTCAAAACCCATCGTTCGGTTCGCAGCGTCCTGGTTGGTTCGTGGCGCAAGGGTATCTTATGTGCTCGTTTCGTACAGCCTTATTGGCGAACAGCATGCTCGACGGTAGCTGATGGTCAGGGCGCCAACCGCTCACGAATCCAGGCATCACCCTTGAACCGATAGTTGAGGCGATCATGCAGCCGGCTTGGCCTGCCCTGCCAGAATTCAATGCGCTCGGGCAGCAGACGGTAGCCGCCCCAGTGCGGTGGGCAGTGTGGCGTTTGGTTGAGAAAGCGTCTTTCGGTTTCCGCCAGCAGGTTTTCCAGCTCGGCGCGGTCGCGAATCACCTTGCTCTGCGGCGAAGCCCAAGCGCCGATGCGGCTGCCCAGCGGGCGTACCTGGAAGTAGCCGTCGGATTCGGCCGGGGTGACCTGCTCGACACGGCCTTCGATGCGCACCTGGCGCTCCAGGCTGGGCCAGAAGAAGGTCATGGCGGCGAACGGGCGCGCCGCGAGCTGGCGGCCCTTGGCGCTGTCGTAGTTGCTGAAGAAGGTGAAGCCGCGTTCGTCGAGCCCCTTGAGCAGTAGCACCCGGCAGTGCGGGCGGCCATCTTCGTCGACGGTGGCCAGGGTCATGGCGTTGGGTTCGACCGGTAGTTGCTCGGTCTTGACCGCGTCATCGAACCATTGACGAAACAGGGCAAAGGGCTCCAGCGGGGCCTGGGCTTCGCTCAGGCCGTCACGGGTGTAGTCGCGGCGCATATCGGCCAGGGTTTGGGTCATGGCAATTACTCAGGGCAGAGCCAGAAGCCAATCCGTCTGGTTTCTAGTGCCTGCCCGCGCAGGGTGGAAATGCCCGCAAGCTTACTCCGACTTGCCCACTTTTCCTTGATCTGCAGCAGCTACCTTGGGTGCATCCTTGAGCTCCGCTTTGGCCGGTTGGCTGTACTTGGCGATCAGGCCCTGCATGGTGTCACGCGAGGTCAGGAGGATTTCCACACGGCGGTTGAGCGCACGGCCGGCCGCGCTGTCGTTTGCCGCACGGGGTGCGTCGGAGCCCAGGCCCATGACCTGCAGGCGGTTCTGCTTGAGGCCGCTGAGACGAAAAATCGAGGTCACGGCACGCGCGCGCTGCTGACTGAGTTCGCGGTTCTTCGCGTCGTCACCGCTGGTGTCGGCATGGCCGAGCACGACCACGGCGACATCCTCGTCGGCTTCCAGCAGTTTGGCCACGCGAGTGATCGGGCCCAAGCTGACCGGCAGCAGCATCTGCGGGCGATCCGGATTGAACGAGCCCTGCACCGGAGCGGTGACCACCAGCAGGTTCTCGCGGCGCTCGAACTCGAAGTGGCTGCCCTTGACCGCTTCACGCAGTTTCGGCTCGTACTCGTCGAGCCAGGCGCGGGTCACTTGAGGCGGTGGCATCACTGCCGGCTTGGCGACTTCCTTCTTTTCCGAGCCGGCGCAGCCCGCGATCAGCAGGCAGCAGGTAAAGGCAAAAATCTTGTTGGCACGCATGTAGCCCCCGGGGTCAAACAGATCTAATGGTCGATTCGTTATCAGGCTGTTGAAAAACTACCTGCGTTGCCATTGCTGCGTTAAAAACAGGCTCGTGCGCGAGTCCGATCAAAATGCTCATTTACAGCTCGTAAACTCCGCTTTTTCGCCTGTTTTTGCCTTGCACTGGCTGCCTCGCCTACGTTTTTCAACGGCCTGTTATGGTTGGTACTGAACGGTTGGCGCAAGTTTAGCCGTTTCAATCAGATACAGTCCGCAATCTGTCGCGCAAGTTTCTGCGCGCGGGGGTCCATCAAGACGAACGGTCCTAGATTGTTGGTAACGAAACCGAATGCCAGGTCTCGTTCCGGGTCGGCAAAACCGCTGGAGCCACCGGCGCCGGGATGGCCGAAGGCTTTTGCCCCCATGCCATAAGTGGCGTTGGCCACATCGGCCTGATCGAGCATGCAACCCAGGCCGAAACGCGTGCGGGTCAGCAAGGTCTTGTCGTCACCGACACTGTGCTCACGGGTCATTTCACCCAGCAGCTCGGCATCGAGCAGGCTGCCGTCGAGCAGACCGGCATAGAAGCCCGCCAGGCTGCGCGCGTTGCCGTGGCCATTGGCGGCCGGCTGCTGCATGCGCCGCCACTCCGGCTTGTTGGTACTGGTCATGATCGACGGCGGGTTGGTGAACGAGCGCGTGCTCATGGCTTGGGCCTCACTCATCATCACCTTGAGCAGACGCTGCGCTGCAGCGTCGCCAAGATTGCCCTTGCCGCGAGCGATATGGGCGACGCGATCAAATTCACTGTCAGCCAGGCCGACGTGGAAATCCAGGCCCAACGGCTTGGCGATGCGCGCAGCGATGCTCTCGCCGGGGCCACGACCTTCGACACGGCGAATCAGCTCACCGATGAGCCAACCATAGGTAATGGGCGCGTAGCCATGACCTTCACCCAGCGGCCACCAGGGCTCTTCAGCCGCCAACGCGTCGGTCATGGTCTGCCAGTCATAAAGCGCCTCGGCGGGCAGAGTCTG
Organism: Pseudomonas sp. o96-267; assembly: GCF_003935465.1. Classification (NCBI taxonomy): domain Bacteria; kingdom Pseudomonadati; phylum Pseudomonadota; class Gammaproteobacteria; order Pseudomonadales; family Pseudomonadaceae; genus Pseudomonas; species Pseudomonas sp. o96-267. Next base: position 28,691 of record NZ_RHQP01000020.1, on the reverse strand, counting down.
GCGCAACGCCGGCAACCCTGCCTGATGACAGAGCAGATGACGCACGCTGATGCGCTGCTTGCCTGCGGCAGCGAACTCCGGCCAGTAGCGCGCCACCGGCGCATCCAGATCGAGCTTGCCCTCACCCACCAGTTGCAGGGCCACCACAGCAGCGAAGGGCTTGGTGCAGGAGAACAGATTGGCGATGGTGTCGCTGTGCCAGGCCTGCTGGCCGTCCTTGTCCATGATGCCGGCCCACAAATCGACCACAGTTTCCCCACCCACCGTCACGCACAGGGCCGCGCCCCGTTCCTGCGCATCGTCGAACAGAGCGGCGAATGCGTCCCTCACCGCTTCGAAGCGCAAGTCGAAATAGCCCTGAATCTGCACGCTGATCTCCCGTTTCGCTGCTTGGCTCTAAGCTGCCAATGATGACAGCCGCTTATCATGCAATGTTCTGAAACTTCATAAAATAGCGATGTTCGATTGGTTTTTCCTATGATGAAACAAATGCGGCCTGATCTGACCGATACGCCCTGAACAGAGCAGTAACGGTACGTATGTGGTCGTCAGGCCGCCTTGGATTCGACGCTCGGCATAGGAGAAACGAGTGCTCTACCTACTGTCCCTGATCGCCCTGGCTGCAATCATGGCTCCCGGCCTGACGCGTCTGCTGGGTGCTCGCACGGGTTGGCTGCTGATGTTGGCGCCCCTGGCGGCCTTCGTCTGGTTCGTCCAACAGATTCCGCTGATCGCCGACGGTGGCGCGGTGATGCAGAGCCTGAGCTGGATTCCGGCGCTGGGCATCAACCTAAGCCTGCGCCTGGATGGCCTCTCGCTGGTTTTTGCCCTTTTGATCAGCGGCATCGGCAGCCTGATCGTGCTGTACGCCGGCAGTTATCTAGCCAGCCATGCCCACCTCGGTCGCTTTCATGCCTACTTGCTGGTGTTCATGCTGGCGATGCTCGGCCTGGTGCTGGCCGACGATCTGGTGGCGATGTTCGTGTTCTGGGAACTGACCAGTATCGCCTCCTTCCTGTTGATTAGCTTTCAACACGACAAAGCCGTCTCGCGCCGGGCGGCGCTGCAGGCGCTGCTGATCACCGGCGGCGGCGGCCTGGCGCTACTGGCAGGGCTGATTCTGCTCGGTGGCGCGACCGGTAACTGGCAGTTCTCCAGCCTCAGCGCCGAGCAGATCGAAGGCCATGTGCTGCTGCCGGCGATCATCGCGCTGGTGCTGCTGGGCTGCTTCACCAAGTCGGCGCAGGTGCCCTTCCACCTGTGGCTGCCCAACGCGATGAACGCACCGACGCCAGTGTCGGCCTACCTGCACTCGGCAACCATGGTAAAAGCCGGTATTTATCTGCTGGCCCGCCTCAACCCGGTGCTCGGCGGCTCCGTCGGGTGGGGCACGCTGCTGATTACCTTCGGCGCGGCCACTGCCGTGCTCGGCGCCTTCCTGGCCTTCCGCCAGACCGACCTCAAGCGCTTGCTGGCGTACACCACGGTCACCGTGCTGGGCCAGCTGACCATGCTGATCGGCACCAACACCAGCTATGGCCTGCAGGCGTTCGTGCTCTATCTGGTGGCGCACTCTCTCTATAAAGGCGCGCTGTTCATGGCAGTCGGTGCCATCGACCACGCCACCGGCACCCGTGAAGTGGCCCGTCTTGGCGGCCTGATCCGCTTCATGCCGCTGACTGGCGCCGCCGTAGCACTGGCCGCATTCTCCAACGCGGGCCTGCCGCCGTTCTTCGGCTTCATCGCCAAGGAATTCAAGTACACCGGCCTGATCGAGATGGGTCATATCGGCTGGGCGGTGACATTGGTGATGATCCTTACCAACGCCCTGCTATTTGCCGCTGCCGGCCTGGTCTTCCTACAGACCTTCCTCGGCAAGCGCGGCGACTACCCGCGCACGCCGCATGAAGTTGGCCTGCCGATGTGGCTGGGGCCGATGCTGCTGGCCATCGGCGGTTTCCTGCTCGGCGCCTGGAATGCCTGGCCGGAAACCTGGCTGGTGAATAATGCGGTACAGGCCGTGGCACGTGGCCCGGTGGATGTACACCTGTATCTATGGGGCGGCATCACTCCAGCGCTTGTAGCCAGCTTGCTGACCGTTTCGCTGGGCGTGCTGTTCTATGTCATGCGTGACCGCGTCAGACGGCTGCTTGATCGCGCCAACGCGGCCTGGAACGTCAGCGGCGACCTGATCTGGGATCGTTTGCTCAAACGCGTATTCCACTTCGCAGGGCTGCTTGCCGCACGTTTTCAGCACGGCTCCTTGCGTCAGCATCTGGTGCTGCTGGCCCTGGCGGTCGGTGGCCTCCTGGCAGTCGGCTTGTTGCAGGCGCTGCCGCAACTGCTGCAGGGCAGCTACAGCCCCATCTCACCGCTGGGCTTGGCCGGCTGCCTGTTGGCACTGGCTGGTGGCTTGGCAGCAGCGTTCCTGCCTGGCCGACTGACCTTGCTGGCGGCGTTGGGTGCTTGCGGTCTGGGTCTGGCGCTGGTGTTCGTCTCGGTCAATGCACCGGACGTGGCGATGACCCCGCTGATGGTGGAAACCCTCAGCCTGATCTTCCTCGCCCTGGTGTTTCGCAAGATGCCAACGGTTCCTGCCAGCGGCGCACGCGCGCCGTGGAAGCGACGCCTGCATGCCAGCGTGGCGATTCTCTTCGGCCTCAGCGTGACCGGCGCCCTGCTGCTGGCGGTAAGCCTGCCACTGCCGGGTGAAATCGCCCAGTGGTATCAGGCCAACAGCTTGCCGGGTGGCCACGGGCACAACGTGGTCAACGTGATCCTGGTGGACTTCCGAGCCTTCGATACCCTCGGCGAAATCCTCGTGGTCGCTCTCTCTGCCCTGGCGGCGGCCAGCCTGCTGAGCACCGGTCGGCGCTTCGGTAACGAGCATAGCGGTGAAGACGCCTTCACCTCGCCGCTGCTGCGCCAAGGCCTGCGCCCGCTGGCCTGGCTGATGATGGCCGCCTCGCTGCTGGTGCTGTGGCGCGGTCACAACCTGCCCGGCGGCGGTTTCATCGGCGGTTTGGTGGCGGCCTGCGGCCTGATCCTGCTGGTGCTGACCTACGGCCACGGACAGATTCGCCGGGTGCTGCCCGTTGCGCCTGCGCAGTTGATCGGTATCGGCCTGGGTTGTGCGGCGGGCGCCGGCATTCTTGGCCTGATCGCAGGCAGCGCCTTTCTTACCGGGCTCTGGACCTTCCCCGGCGGGCTGCCGCTGGGTACGCCCTTGCTCTTCGATATAGGCGTTTTCCTCACCGTGTTCGGCTCCGCCCTGCACATGATCGACAAGCTCACGGGAGTTCGCCAGTAATGGAATGGCTAGCCGCAATCACTACCGGAGGCCTGGCGGGTCTGGGCCTGTGGATGCTCCTGGATCGCAACCTCAAGCGCGTCGTGCTGGGCGTCGTGGTCCTGGGTAATGCAATCAACCTGGGGGTACTCACCGCTGGGCGCTTCTTCGGCGAACGCCCGGCATTCGTCGAGGCTGGCAACGCAGTCAGCACCGCCAACCCGTTGCCGCAGGCGCTGGTGCTGACCGCCATCGTCATCGGTTTCAGCCTGTTCATCTTCGCCCTGGCGCTGCTCAAGCGCACCCGCGAACTGCATGGCGACAAGACCACCGACTCGGTCAGCTCGATCACCGAGCAACCGGCACCGGACTGGCACGACAGCGAGCATGAAAACGACGCCAGTGGCGCGGAGGCTCGCCGATGAATCACGCGTTACTCGTTGCACCGATTCTCATCCCCCTGTGCAGCCTGCTGCTGGCGATCATCCTGCGCCGCCACCTGCTGGCCGTGCGTGTGCTCAGCCTAAGCGGCGCCGCCCTGCTGCTGGCCGTCGGCCTGGTGCTGGTCTGGCAGGCCGCGCAAGGCGTGGTGCTCAGCGGTCAGGTGGGCAATTGGGAGGCGCCGTTCGGCATCAGCCTGGTGATCGACCGATTGTCGGCGGTGATGATCGCCATCAGCGCCCTGGTGGCGCTAGTCACCCTGCTCTATGGCGTGGCCAAGGACAATGACAGCAAGATCGGTCGCGACTTTCACCTGTTCATTCAGGGGCTGCTGACCGGTATCTGTGGTGCATTCATCACCGCTGATATCTTCAACCTGTATGTCTGGTTCGAAGTGCTGCTGATCGCCTCCTTCGCCCTGATGGCGCTTGGCGGTGGCAGCCGCCGACTGGCCGGCAGCATGACCTACGTGGCCCTGAACCTGTTCGCCACGCTGATCTTCCTGCTCTCTGCCGGCCTGGTCTACGGTGCCAGCGGCACGCTGAACATGGGCGAGCTGGCGGTGATCATGCGCAGCGGTGAAGCGCCACTTGGCGTAACGCCGGCACTGCTGCTGATGTTGCTGTCGTTCGCCATCAAGGCCGCACTGTTCCCGGTATTTGGCTGGCTGCCGGCGACCTATCACGTCGCCCTGACAGCCGTTTCGGCGATGTTCGCAGGGCTTCTGACCAAGGTTGGCGTGTACGCACTGATCCGCCTGGTGACCCTGCTCTGGCCGGAGCATGGCCTGCCGCATCAACTGCTGCTGTGGGTCGCCTGCGCCACCATGCTGGTGGGTGTGCTCGGTGCGGCGGCGCAGACCGAGGTGCGGCGCATCCTGTCGTTCCACATTGTCAGCCAGGTTGGCTACATGATCCTCGGCCTTGCCCTGGCCACCCCGCTGGCGCTGGCCGGCGCGGTGTTCTATCTGATCCACCATATCGTGGTGAAGGCCAACCTGTTCTTCATCGGCGGCCTGGCGGCGCGCATCTGTGGCTCCGAGCGGCTGGCCGACATGGGCGGGCTATATAAGCGCATGCCCTGGCTGGCGCTGCTGTTCGCCATTCCGGCGCTGTCGCTCGCGGGCATTCCACCGCTGTCCGGTTTCTGGGCCAAGTTCCTGCTGGTCAAGGCCAGCCTGGATGCCGCTGCCTGGTGGGCGGCGGGTATTGCCCTGCTGACCGGCGTATTCACCCTGCTGTCGATGAACAAGATCTGGAACGAAGCCTTTCTCAAGCCCCATCCAGGAGGTGAAGAAGCGCTGCAAACGGTTACCGGCATACGCGCGGCCTGGCTGGGCATGAGTGCCCTGGCGCTGCTGACCGTGTTGATAGGCCTGGGCGCCGGTCCGCTGATCGACTATGCCGTGGCAGCCGCCGCGCAGCTCGCCGACCCGCAAGCCTATCTGCAACCCTTCACCGGCGCAGGAGGTATCTGATGCTGTTTGTCATCCATTTGCTGGCCAGCGCTGGCCTGGCATGGAGCCTCGGCGCCGGCCATCTGGGCGGCGGCCTGCTGGCCTTCGCCCTGTTGTACCTGATCGCCCGCCTGCTGGGGTTGGCCTTCCGGCGCCTTGGTCGTTACGCACGCAGCCTGGAACATGGCGTGAGTTTCTGCCTGTGGTTCATCGCCCAGGTATTTCTCGCGACCTACCACGTCGCCATTCTGGTGCTGGCGCGCCGGGTCGACGTGGAACCAGCAGTGCTTGCCTACCCGGTGACCCGCCGCGAAGTGGACAAGGTCACCCTGCTCGGCACGCTGCTGACTCTGACCCCCGGCACCCTGGTCCTGGATTATGACGAGGAGCAAGGCCTGCTCTATATCCACGCACTCGATGCACGTCGCCGTGAAGACGTGACCGAAACCCTCATCGAGCTGGAACGCCGCCTGTTGGCCTGGCTCGATGCCGGCAAAGCCGAAGGAGTAACGCCATGACCCTGCACCTGGCCGGCGCCGCCTGGGTATTGCCCTTGGCTGCAGCCATGCTCGCACTGAGCGGTTTGATCAGCCTCTATCGCCTGCTGCGCGGCCCGAGCCGCCCGGATCGGGCGGTGGCCATCGATGCCCTCACCCTGCTGGCGGTCGCCGCCATGGCACTGCTGTGTCTGATGCGCGGCGAGGCGCTGTTCATCGACGTCGCCGTGCTGCTGGCACTGGTGTCGTTTCTCGGTACGGCAGCCTTTGCCTTCCTGTTCGACGATGCCCACAGCCAGATGCCGGAAAAAAGCGAGGAACGCCCATGAACGAAGTACAGGCCTGGCTGGCCTCGCTGTTGGTGCTGAGCGGCGCGGTGATCTCTCTGCTTGGTGCGATTGGCGTGCTGCGCCTGCCCGACAGCTACAGCCGCATGCACGCCGCGAGCAAGGCCGGCGTGCTCGGCGCCGTCCTGTTACTTGGCGCAGTGGCTCTGGCCAGCAGTGGCGAGCTGGCCCTGGAGGCCTTTATCGGCCTGCTGATTCTGCTGGCCAGCGCACCGCTGGCCGCTCACGCCATCGCCCGCGCCGCGCACCGCGCCGGCATTCGGCCGACGCTGGGGCGGTTGGGCGATGAGCTGGAGCAACGCAACAGGGGCGGTGAATAAGTCAGTCAGTCGATCTGCCGACGGAATGGCGGCAACGCATTGAGAATGGCCTTGCCGTAGCGCTGGGTAACCACACGCCGATCCAGCAGGGTGATGGTGCCGCGGTCGGCCTCGGTGCGCAGCAGGCGACCGCAAGCCTGTACCAGGCGCAGCGAAGCGTCCGGCACGGCGATTTCCATGAACGGATTGCCACCGCGCGCCTCGATCCACTCGGCCAGCGCCGCCTCCACCGGATCATCCGGCACGGCAAAGGGTATCTTGGCGATCACCACGTGCTCGCAGTAGGCACCCGGCAGGTCGACACCTTCGGCGAAACTGGCAAGGCCAAACAGCACGCTTTCCTCACCTGAATCGACGCGTGCCTTGTGCTTGTTCAGGGTCTCCTGTTTGGACAGGTTGCCCTGAATGAACACCCGTTTGCGCCAGTCACGATCCAGGCCATCGAACACGTCCTGCATCTGCTTGCGTGAGGAGAACAGCACCAGCGTTCCGCGACTGCCCGCCACCAGGTCTGGCAGCTCGCGAATAATCGCTGCCGTATGCACTGCAGCCTCGCGCGGGTCGGCCTTGAGATCAGGCACACGCAGCAGGCCGGCATCGGCATGATGGAAGGGGCTCGGCACGATGGCGGCGACCGCCACCTTGGGCAGGCCCGCACGCATGCGATAGCGGTCGAAGGTGCCCAGCGCGGTCAGCGTCGCGGACGTCACCAGGCAGCCATGGGCGACATTCCACAGGTTACGGCGCAGCGTCTCGGCGGCCAGGATCGGGCTGGCGTTGACCTCGATATCGAACAGCGCGCCGCTCTCGGCCAGGGTCAACCAGCGCGCCATCGGCGGGCTTTCTTCCGGGTCTTCGGCGGTGAAAGCCAGCCACAGCTCCCAGTTGCCCTTGGCGCGTGCCATCAGGCTGCCGAACAGCGGATACCACTCCTCAGCCTGGTGGCTGGCGATGCCCACGGCACCCTCGCCGTCCATCGCTTCCTTGAGCAGCTCGGTAACCCCGGTAAACAGGTCGTTGAGCTTGGAAAAGCCCTTCTTCAACTCCAGCCCCAACTCGGTCAGGTGCTCCGGCACCACGCCGCCGACGAAGCGGTGACGCGGGCGTTCGCGCCCTTCCATGTCCTCGCCGGCCTTGAAGTCGGCAATCTCTTCACAAACAGTGAACATGAATTGCTGCTGGGTCTTCAGCTCGCGGGCCAGCTCCGGCACCTGTTCGATCAGCCGGCCGAGATCCCCCGGCAACGGGTTCTGCGCCAGCAGCTTGGTCAGGTTCTTGTCGATCTGGGTCAGCCAGTCGGCGGTCGAGCGCAAGCGGGTGAAGTGAGCGAAATGGCCGATGGCCTTGTCCGGCAGGTGATGGCCTTCGTCGAAGACGTAGATGGTTTCACGCGGGTCGGGCAACACTGCGCCGCCGCCCAGGGCCAGGTCGGCCAGCACCATGTCGTGGTTGGTGACGATCACATCGACCTTGCCCATGCCCTCGCGCGCCTTGTAGAAGGCGCACTGTTGAAAGTTCGGGCAATGACGATTGGTGCATTGGCTGTGGTCGGTGGTCAGCTGCGCCCAGCGCACGTCTTCCAGCTCCTCCGGCCAGCTGTCGCGGTCGCCGTCCCATTTGTTGCCGACGAGCTTTTCGATCATCGCGGTGAACAGCTTCTGGCCCTGTTCATCCACATCGATGCGAAAACCCTCTTCCTCGAACAACTGCGCGGTAGCGCTCTGCGCGGCACCATCCTGCAGCAGGTGATCAAGCTTGGACAGGCACAGGTAACGACCACGGCCCTTGGCCAGGGCGAAGCTGAAGTTCAGGCCGCTGTTGCGCAGCAGATCGGGCAGATCCTTGTGCACGATCTGCTCCTGCAGCGCCACGGTGGCGGTGGCAATCACCAGGCGCTTGCCAGCGGCCTTGGCCGTGGGAATGGTGGCCAGGCTGTAAGCCACCGTCTTGCCGGTACCGGTGCCCGCCTCGACCGCCACCACGGCAGGCTCACCCAGACGCTTGCCCTCGTCATCGGTCTTGATGGTGCCGAGCACCTTGGCAATCTCGGCGATCATCAGCCGCTGGCCGTAGCGCGGCTTGAGTGACTTGGCCTCGAGAAAGCGCGAGTAGGCGCCCTGGATCTGGGACTTGAGTTCGGTACTGAGCATGGATTCTGAAACGAAAAAGGCTGGATAAATTTTCAGTATTCGCGGAGCGGTCGCTATCATAGCGCGCCTGTCGATCTGGCGCAGACTCGCGTACCAATCAAATCAACCAAGCTGCCAAACGGCCCCTCTGGAGATACCGCATGACACCTTACGCACCGCTCTATGCGCTACACCTGCTGGCCGCCGTCGTCTGGGTCGGCGGCATGTTCTTCGCCTGGATGATTCTGCGCCCGGCAGCGGTGGAAATATTGGAGCCGCCAGCACGCCTACGCCTGTGGCTGAGTGTGTTCAAACGCTTCTTCGTCTGGGTCTGGCTGGCGGTACTGATCTTGCCTGTGACCGGCATGGGCATGCTGCACATGGGCTACAGCGGCTTCGAAGCAGCGCCGCGCTATGTGCACATCATGATGGGCTTGTACCTGGTGATGCTCGCCCTGTTCCTGCGCATTCAAGCACTGCAGCTACCGGAGCTGCGGCGCGCCGTTGAGAGCGAGAACTGGCCGGCAGGCGGCGAGGTGCTGGGGCGAATTCGCAGGGTCGTAGGCAGCAATCTGGTGATCGGCCTGGCACTGATGACGCTGGTGACCATGCGTCCATCATTCTGATCGATGAAGCAGCCCTCGCTGGCAATGAGCGAACGAGGGCTGGGTCGGGTCAGAAACGAAACACCTGCACTGCGCCACTGCGACCTGCAGCGCCTTCGCGCCCAGGCTGACCGGGTTTGCCATCGGCTGCACCCTCTACGCCATAGACCAGGCAACCCTTGGCGGCCCCGCCACGGCCGGGGCGCCCCGCCGATCCGGCTACACCACCCGCGCCGCCATCTAGCAGCACCTGCATGCGCTCGACCTCGACTTGGTGCGGCACTTCCAGCACCACATTGCCGCCCGGCGCGCCATCATGACCATCAGTACCGTCCTGACCATCGTAGCCAGCGCTGGCCTGGCCCCAGGTGCAACCACCCGGCTGCCCATGTGCGCCGTCGAGCCCGGCATAACCCGGCCGGCCCTGACCACCGCGCACATCCAGGGTCAGAGACTCGAATGTCAGCTTGTGCAGCTTGAGTTTGATCTCCCGCCCAGGAGTGGCTGGCCGGGTGTACGTACCAGCGGCGCCTTTGGCGCTGATCCAGGCGCCCGGGCCGATATCGGCATCCTCAACCACCAGACGCAGTGGCTGACCGCTGGGCGCTACGCCAATGCGTGCGTCGCGGCCCATCAGCAACTCGCCGATATGCAGCTCGGTCACCGTCGCAGGAATCATCAGGGTGGCCTGATCCGCCACTTCCAGTCGCTCAAGCTGCAGACTGCTGCTGGCGACCGGTAAGCGCATCAAGGTATTGGAAGGTACCTTGACCTGCGTAGCAGCAAGTGAAGTACCCGCAAACAGGCAGAGCAACAGCGTGAAACTACGCATGAGTAGCCTCCTCAAACGCTGCTGCCATGCATTCGGACTTGTGCTCTACCTTCAGCGGGTAGAGGTGGAAAATGCCGAACAGCAGGACCTGTAGACGATCCAGCCAGGGGCTAGCGCGACCGGACAGGAGGTCTGAAAACAGCCACAGTTGCACGCCATGCAGCAACGCAAGAAAGGCCGCGAGCACATAGACGAGTTGTTCGAACGGGGTACCGAAACGCTTTGCCAGCGCCGCCCCGAATACCAGCCAGAAGGCCAAGGCCAGTACCTTGCCCATCGTCAACAATGTTTTCATCCCCGCCCTCTTGCGCAGCTATTTTCTAATTAGCGCTGCACGTTACCCCCTCGCAACAATGACCACCAGAGCGACGAATATTTTTTAACGACTTTGTTTATCACCCGCGAACGCCAGAGTGCCCCGCTGCATCCGTCATGGGCGCGGCCCACTATCAGCGAGGAGGTGCAGGTACAAGGAAGATTGCGCGCAAGCCGCGGTCAGCGGCAGATTCCACACAAGAAAAGGCCCGACCGATGAAAATCGGCCGGGCCTTTCGGGTGACGCCTTATCCGGTTGAGCGAAGCGCCTTACGGCTGAGCTTCGACCTCGGCTTCTACGCGACGGTTGATGGCACGGCCATCAGCAGTGGCGTTGTCGGCAACCGGGCGGCTCTCGCCATAGCCCACCGCCTGCACACGGCCGGACTCGACACCGTATTGGTTGACCAGAACGTCGCGAACGGCACTGGCACGGCGCTCGGACAGACCCTGGTTGTAAGCATCGCTGCCCACGGAGTCGGTGTGACCTTCAACCACAGTGCTGGTCTGCGGATACTGTTTCATGAAGTCGGCCAGGGCTTTGATATCGCCGTAGCTTTCCTGCTTGACCTGGGCCTTGTCGAAGTCGAACTTGACGTCCAGTTCGACACGAACGGCTTCGGCCGGCTCGGCAACGGCAACCTCCTCGACAACGACTTCTTCGACAACGGCAACCTGCTGCGCTTCGGCACCGTGCACCCAGCAATAGGCTGCGGCCATACCGGCACCCACCAGCGCACCACCACCTGCCCAGGTAGAACTTTCGATTGCCCCTAACGCCGCACCACCCACACCGCCTACAGCTGCGCAGGTGGGCCAGTCGGTTTTCTGCAGGCCGGCACAGCCGGTCAGCAGGGTACTAGCCAGAATCAGGGGTACTGCGTTCCTTGTGATACTCATACTTTAGGTCTCCAATGTTCATCGGCCCATAACCGACTCAATAGTAGTAAAGACAGGAGTTGTACAATCCGCCAGCTATAGCAGCTTCTGCGGATAATTTTCTCTCACTCTAGGCCTGATACCGACACCACGTTAGTCTTTGCAGACTTTTCGAGGAAGTTCGATGACCGCCAGCCTTAGCACCCGTACTCCACAGCAAGCCATTGCGGCACTGCTTGCCCGCTATACCCCCGAGAAACTGCTGTTGCTCGGGGCAAGCGAATTACCCGCAGTCAGCGCCTTTCACAGCGCCCACCCGCAGTGTCAGGTCACCACCGCACCTGCTGCCCCCCTGGCGCCTGAACTGGCCGCACAGCGCTTCGACCTGGCAATTCTGGTCGACTGTCTGGAGCACTTACCCAAACGCGATGGACTGCAACTACTGGGCGGCATCCGCAACCTCAATGCCAGCCGGGTCGCCGTATTGCTCGACCTGAAGGCATGTGGTTGGCAGGAAACCGATCTTTTCGCCCTGGCTTTGCAAGCCAGTGAACAGTTCCAGCGCGAGGGACAGACCCTGCATCTGTTCACCTATGATCTGCTTGATTACAAGCAAGTTCCCGACTGGTTGAACGCAAAATTCTGGGCTAATCCACAAAACTTCGGCAAATACTGGTGGTAGAGCGATGAACCCACTCGATCCCAATTGCCCCTGCGGCAGCGGCAACCTGCTGAGCCAGTGCTGCGGTCGCTATCATGCGGGGGCCCACGCCCCCAGCGCGGAACTGCTGATGCGCTCGCGCTACGCCGCTTATGTCCTGGGCCTGGTGGACTATCTGGTCGCCACCACTTTGCCTGCCCAGCAACAGGCGCTCGACCACGACGCGATGGCTGCCTGGAGTGCGCAGAGCACATGGCTGGGACTGGAAGTCGAGGGCAGCGAGGTATTCGGCGGCAAACCGGAGCACGCCCAGGTCACCTTCGTCGCCCGCTGGCACGATGACAACGGCGAACATCGTCACCGCGAATGCTCCGCTTTCGTTCAGGTGGACGGACGCTGGTTCTTTCTCGACCCCACGGCGCCACTGAAGGCCGGACGCAATGACCCGTGCCCCTGCCAGGGTGGGCAGAAGTTCAAGAAGTGCTGTGCGCCCTACCTGAGTGCCTGATTGGCGTTAATCCTGCTTTCTGCTTCAGTTGAAACGTCCCGCGAGGACACTCAACAAGGAGAAAGCCATGCACAAGAAAAGTGGTATCGCTCTTATCCTGGCCGGCCTGCTAGCAGGCTGCGCCAACCAGCCCAGCGGGCTGCAAGGGGAAACGCTGGATCTGGGTGACAGCCAGCGCGTCAGTCGCCTGTTCGCCTACCCGAACAACTGCAGCGTGATCTGCTACCGCGACTGGACGCTGGAGCAGACGGTCGAACACTACCTGCAGCAGAGCCTGACGCGCGATGGTTACCCCCAGGCCAAGGTGCGCGTAACACGCAACGGGGAGCGCATTCACGCCACCTTCGACGGCGCGCCAACGGATTACGGCAAGCCGCTGCTGCAACTGCTCGACACCGGTGACCTGGCCTATCAGGGCGCCAGCCAGCTGAATCGTGACGGAAAATGGCAGTACAACTGGTACTTCTTCCTGCCCCTGGGCATGGCCCTGGAGAACCGCAAGAGCGTCGAGTTGCTGCACTTCCCGCCGGACTACTCACTGACCCAGGCTCAGGATTACCTGCGTTCGAGCACCACAGACCGCTGGGCCTCTCTGCTCAGTTTCAATGGTGTACAACCAGAACACACACCCGCTTATCAGACCATCGTCGACATCGCTCCGATTGCCGCCCCAGCCAGTGCCGGCAGTGCTCTGGAAGGCGTCTATGGCTACTTCACCAGCTATCAACGGCGCATGGTCAGCGAGCTCAGCGCCGGCCCGGGGAATACCAGCCTGCCGATGGTCGCCTTTGGTGCGCCGGTGCGCAGCTGGATCACACAGCAATACGGAGTGAATCTGCCGGTGCTGGGCCTCGGCCAGATCGAGGCGAGGCCTGGAAAGCAGGTCCCCGTGCTCGGCGCCAATCATCCAAGCTATATCTGGTATGCGGCCGACCCGGCCAACAACAAGGGCAGCGAGGTCGCCGCCAACGCAGCAGGGATCAAGGTCATGGGGCAGGACCTGAGCGCCGCCTGCTGGCAGGCCAACATGGGCCGGCAACCGACAGTTGATCCGCAGCAGACGCTCAATACCTGCACAGAGAAGTGGCAGGTGACGGAGAAACTGCAAACCTGCGAGCTGTTCTTCACCAGCGTGCGTAACCTCAAACCTGAGGAGGCCGCTGCCAAGTGCAAGGCGGGTTAGCAGCCCTGAGCGCAAAAACGCCGTGGCTGCCTGAGCAGCTCACGGCGCTTCATTGCCTGCAGGACAATCAATCCTGCAGTTTCAGGTGCGAGGTATCCGGCGCAGGAGCGGGAGCTACAGGCTTGGCTTGCCCCATATCGCTACCGACAGGGGCCAGACTGAACTGCGAAAGATCGACCTGTGGTGCTGCAGCGTCGGGTCTGGCGTCTTGCAGATTGCTACCCACCGGAGCGATATCGAAATCCGGGGCATCCACATCACTGAACGCGGCCATGTACTCATCTCGTGGAGCGACCTGCAAGCGCCCCGGCCTGGTCGCAGCGGGAATGACCGCCGGAGCAGGTTCCGGCTCCACGGGTGGCGGCGGTGCCAGCTCGACTTCCTCGATCAACGGATCCATGTCGACGACCTCGACCCGCGCACCGGCCCGCTCCAGGGTCGCACGGTATTTTTCCGCGGTAGCAGCATCGAGGTTGTTCTTGATCACGATGCGACGCCCAGAGAACAACTGGGCAATGCGCTGAGCATCGGCCTGGAACAACTTGGCCATATTGGCTTTGACCAGCTCCGGCTGGGCGCCCGGCACCAGTTGTCCGGAGAAGGCGATCTCGTAGCGACTCATGGTCACACTCCTGTCCTATTCGCCGCTCAGTATGGCGCAGGTTCCTTTGCCCCGACACTGCAGGCTTCTCATTCATGCTCTCCCGAACCTCGACAGCACCAGACCACCCCACTATCTCATTGAAAATAATGAGTGCTTCCCCGTTGCAGCCAAGCGCTTGCTTGTTACACTGAGCCGCAATGGGGGTATGAAATGTTTTCTCAGGCGCAAATGATAAGAATTATCAGCCTATTGATGTTTTTTGGCCTGCTTTCAGGCCTGACAGGATGCTCCACCTGGATGACAGGTGGCTTCAAGGACCCGGACGTCCAACTCATCAAAGTTGATGTGGTCAAGGCCAGGCTGCTCGAACAGGAGTTCCGCCTGCGCTTTCGAATCGACAATCCCAACGGCGTCAGCCTGCCGGTGCGTGGGCTGGACTACAACGTCCATCTAAACGGCATCCAACTGGCCGAGGGCTACTCCAACGAGTGGTTCACCGTGCCCGCTCACGGTCATCACACTTTCGAAGTACCGGTGCGCACCAACCTCTGGCGTCATGTGCGACAGATCGTCAAAGCGCTGGAAAAACCGAACGAGCCAATTCGCTATAGCCTCAAGGGCCAGGTAAAAACCGGTATGTTATTCGGCCGCAGCGTGCACATGGCGCGCAATGGAGAGATAATTCCCGGCGATTTCATCCCCGAATAACCTGCATGAGTAACACCATGAGCAACCAACCCCACGTCCACGGCCCTGACTGCAACCATGACCACGATCATCACGATCACGACCATGTGCACGGCCCGCACTGCAACCATGGCCATCAGGAACCCGTGCGCAACGCGTTGAAGGATGTCGGCCGTAACGATCCTTGCCCGTGCGGCAGCGAGAAGAAATTCAAGAAGTGCCACGGCGCCTGAGCCGCGCATGGATGCTCTGAGCCTCACCCTGCTTCTGACCGGCCTGCTGCTGATCGCAGCGCTGGCCGCCTATGCCTGGCACCTGTGGCGCCGCGTATGGGCAAACCAGCGCGTGCGCGACGAAGCACAGCAAGAACGCCAACAACGTATCGGCGGCGATCTGAACATTCTCGCCAGCAGCCTGCTCGACGAGCAGTTGCCGCTGATCGAAGGAGCCATCCGCATCAAGGTGCTGCTCGACAACTATGACAGTGCCTTGAGCAATGACAGCCGTTGCCAGGTGTTCCATCTGCTCTTCGAGGCGACCGCCGAAGTACCCACGCATGCGGGCTGGAAAGCGCTGGACAAGGCCGAACGGCGCCGCTTCGAGAAACGCTTCACCGAACTGGAGCTACAACACAAGGCCGCTGCGCGTGTCGCTGCACGCTGGTTGCTGGATGAAGGGTTGAAGAGGCCTCAGGCGAACGCCTGAGGCCTCTTGCCAGGTCGCGGTAGCCTCATTACCTTGGCGCCTTTGTGGCCGGTCCCTGCGTGACCGGCCTCGACCGCCCGCACACCAAGGAAATTCGCCATGCGCACGCTGGCCTGCCTGACTCTCGCCGCCTCACTGACCAGCCTCGCCGGCTGCCAGTCCCTGCTCAATAGCCGTTATGCCGACAGCGTGCCACCGACGCGCGGCGTCGAGCGCATTCAGGGCGTGGCAGAAAGTGCATCGGTGCGACGCAATGCCCTCGGCATGCCACTGATCGAATCGAGCAATTTCCACGACGCCCTGTTTACCCTGGGCTACGTGCATGCGGGTGATCGTCTCAGCCAGATGGTCGGCATGCGCCTGCTGGCTCAGGGCCGCCTGGCCGAAATGGCAGGGCCCGGCGTGCTGGAAATGGACCGGTTCATGCGCGCGGTCAACCTGAAAAAGAGTGCGGAAATTCTCTACGCCGACGCCTCGCCACGCCTGAAGCGTTTCTTCGAAGTCTATTCGCGCGGCGTCAACGCCTACCTGTTCCGCTACCGCGATCGCCTGCCGATGGATCTGGCCGAGTCCGGCTACCGTCCCGAGTACTGGAAGCCCGAGGACTCGGTGCTGTTGTTCTGCCTGCTCAACTTCGGTCTGGCGGTGAACATGCAGGAAGAGATCGCCGCGCTGACCATGGCCCAGCGCGTGGGCACCGACAAGCTGCCCTGGCTGCTGCCGATCTACCCAGACGAGCCACTGCCCTTCGCCGAAGCAGAAAAACTCGCCGGTCTCGACCTCAAGGGCCAGCTACCGGGCCTGCAGGCGATTTCCCGCACCGCAGCGCAGATCGCCGAACAGCACATGCTCGGCGTCGCCGCCTCGAACAACTGGGCCATCGCCCCGCAGCGCAGCCGTGGCAGCAAGAGCCTGCTGGCCAATGACACACACCTGCCGCTGAGCATGCCTTCGCTGTGGAGCTTCGTGCAGATCCGCTCGCCCAAGTACCAGGCCGCGGGCATCTCCCTGGCAGGCGTACCGGCAGTAGTCGCCGGCTACAACGGCAAGCTGGCCTGGGGCATGACCATGGTCATGGGTGACAACCAGGACATTTATCTGGAGCGCATCAAACGCGAAGGCAGCCGCCTGATGTACCAGGCCGACAGCAAGTGGCTGCCGGTCGCCGAGCGCCAGGAGACCTTCTTCATCAAGGGCCAACGCCCGATTCGCGAAACGCTTTACGAGACCCGTAACGGTCCGCTGCTCAACTCGGTGCTGGGCGAACGCAAACATATGCTGCAGCCCCTGGCTCTAAAGAGCGGCTACGGCCTGGCGCTGAAAACCACCCAATTCGAACGTGACCAGAGCCTCGACGCCTTCTTCGACCTGTCGCGCGCGCAGTCGGTGGACCAGGCCTTCGAAGCGACGCGGGAAATCCGCGCCATGCCGCTGAACATCGTCTTCGCCGACGCCCAGCACATTGGCTGGCAGGTCACCGGCCGCTACCCGAACCGCCGCGAAGGTCGCGGCCTGCTGCCCTCCCCCGGCTGGGACGAGCGCTACGCCTGGGATGGCTTCGCTGACCCGATGCTCCACCCCTACGATCAGGACCCGCCGCAAGGTTGGCTGGGTACCGCCAATGAGCGCAGCGTGCCGCCCGGCTACGGCATGCAGCTGTCCAGCTCCTGGTACTACCCGGAGCGCGCCGAGCGCATTGCCGAGCTGGCCGGCAACGGTCGTCACGATGGCCGCAGCATGATCGCTATGCAGTACGATCAGACCTCGCCCTTCGTCGCCAAATTGCAGGCCATGTTCAACGACCCGGCCATGCACGACTCGTTGCGCCAAGCCATCACCGCCCTGCCGGCTGGGCAACGCGCACGTGCCGACGAAGCGCTGAAACGTCTGCTGGCGTTCGACGGCAAGCTCGCTGCCAGCTCTGCTGATACCGCCATCTACAGCGCCTTCCTGCATGAGAGTGCGCGGCATATTTTCCTCGACGAACTGGGCCCGGAAGACAGCCCGGCCTGGCAGGCGCTGGTGCAAGCCGCCAACACCTCCTATTCGGCACAGGCCGATCACCTGCTCGGCCGTGCCGACAGCCCCTTTTGGAATGACATCCGCACGCCAGAGCAGGAAGACAAACCGACTATCCTCGCGCGCAGCCTGGCCGCCAGCATCGAGTTGCTGGAGAGCCGGTTGGGCACGGAGCGGCGCAACTGGCAGTGGGGCAAGCTGCACACCTATGAGTGGGTGACTGATACCACGCGCATGGCGCCTTACATGAGCTCCAGCCAGCGCAGCAGCATCAACGCATTGAAAGGTTATCTGGATCGCGGCCCCTATCCGGCCGGGGGCGACCACAGCACGCTGAACGTCTCTGCCTACGCCTGGGGCCAGGACTTCAATACCTTCCTCATCCCGGCCATGCGTATCGTGGTGGATTTTGCCGCCGACGAGCCGTTGGTCGGCGTCAACAGCTCAGGGCAGTCGGGCAACCCAGGCAGCCCACACTACGCTGACGGCATCGAGGCATGGCTCAAGGGCGGCTACATGAGCTTCCCGTTCAAGGCGGAAAACCTGGACAAGGTCTATGGCAACCAGCGCCTGTTGCTGATGCCGGCCAAGTAATGACCGTTCGTCGGGCGGCGCTGAACCTTTGCCTCAGCGCCTCACTCTGAATAATCGACTTACTCCATAGATCATCGTTTTAAGGCGCCCTTGGCGCCTTTTCTTTTGCCCGAAAAAAAGATGGCTTTTTTCCATCACCGGATGGAACTTCTCGGACAAAGCAGGTTCAGAGACTATGCATCGATTGAAATGCTCCCCTGGCGCCTCTGGCGCCTATTTTTTTGCCTGCAATTCAGAGAACGCCTGCTAAGCCAGCAGGCTGCGGTCGAAGATAAATGCCTCACCCGCGTGTGGGCTATGCGCCAGCAGATTCTGCGGTCGCCCCATCTTCGGGTAATTCTTCTCGCCGGTATCACTGATCCAGCCTTGCGCCTTCATCCGCTCCAGCCTCCCGCGCAAGGTGGTGTGCTGCACCGGCTCCCCCAGACATCCCTGAAATGCCGTCAGCGCATCGGTCACGGTGAATCGCGGTGCCAGCAGGTACAGCGGCAACGAGCTGTAGACCGACTTGCCCCGCAGCCGCTCAGCCGCCAGACGCACCAGCTGTGCGTGGTCGAACGGCAATACCTGCGCCCCTGCAATGACACCCGCCAACTCGACGAACCGCAGGTTTTCATCCTCTGGCTCGGCATCAGACGCCAACAGCGCCAGGTAGCAGGTGCTCAGCGACCAGCCGCGCGGATCGCGCACACCATTACCGACTGTCGCCACCTGCTCCAGATACTGCGGTTGCAGGCGCGCCTTGTCGGCCAGTGCTCGGGCAGCGGCGGCGTCCAGGCTGGCATCGACACAACGGCCGTTGACCAGCACGCCCGGCAGCGCCCATTGCCCGGCGTAAGGTTCACGCTGGCGACGCAACAGAAGCACCTGTAGCGTCCCCTCTTCGCTCAAACGCAGGGCAACGATATCCACCCCGGCCAGCACCTCAACTGCACTCATCCTGTTGCTTGCTCCTTCATGTACTTATTTCATCTTGACCAATAACTCATATTTTTTCACGCAGGATTTGGCGAAAACACTTGACTACATATTTCATCAGATGAAATATGTAGTCACTCACCCAAGAGAAGGAGGCGCACCATGAAGATCGCCAGCTTCGACGTCGACGCCCAGAAAGGCTTCACCCCGCTGTGCCCCAACGAGCTACCGGTGCCCGAGGGCGACACCATCGTTCCGGCGCTGAACCAACTGGCCGCACGCGCCCAGCTGCGCATCGGCAGCAAGGATGCCCATAGCCCGCAAGCGGCCTGGGTCGTCGATAACCACGATGAGATGTTGCGCCCCCTGCCGCTGGCCAATGCAGACCTGACCTGGGTCAGCCACTGCGTGCCTGGTACGCCCGGCTTCGAACTGCTCGATGACCTGCCCGCGCCGCTGGATTACGACTACTTCGTGTGGAAAGGCGTCGAACCGGACCTGCACCCCTACGGTGCCTGCTATCACGACCTGGCCGAGAAGCGCAGCACGGGCGTGATCGAGTTTCTCCGGCAAAATGACGTCGACCTCGTTCTGGTCGGCGGCCTGGCCCTGGACTACTGCGTCATGACCACCGCCCTGCAACTGCGCCGCGCCGGCTTCGAGGTGATCGTGCATCTACCGGCCTGCCGAGCCATTGCCAGCGAAACGGCCGAAACCGCCTGCATCGCCATGCGCGAACAGGGCATCACACTTGCCACCAGCCTGGAACAGCTGGATGACACCCTCGCCAAGGAGAACCTGCGATGAGCGAGAGCATCTTCGCCGAGCGCACCGTGCAGAACCTGCTGGACACCGATTTCTACAAGCTGACCATGATGCAGGCGGTGCTGCACAACTACCCCAACGCCGAAGTGGAATGGGAGTTCCGCTGCCGCAGCAGCGAGGATCTGACGCCCTACCTGGCCGAGATTCGCTACCAGATCGAACACCTCAGCGAGCTGAGTCTAAGCGTCGACCAGCTTGCCTTTCTCGACAGCATTCCCTT
Organism: Pseudomonas sp. o96-267; assembly: GCF_003935465.1. Classification (NCBI taxonomy): domain Bacteria; kingdom Pseudomonadati; phylum Pseudomonadota; class Gammaproteobacteria; order Pseudomonadales; family Pseudomonadaceae; genus Pseudomonas; species Pseudomonas sp. o96-267. The sequence goes on along the minus strand of NZ_RHQP01000020.1, from coordinate 8,657 downwards.
CATCAAGCCCGACTTCATCCGCTTTCTGAGTTTGTTCCGCTTCAACCTGCGCTACGTGCGCACCAGCATCGAAGACGGCCAGTTGAACATCCGCCTGCGCGGTCCCTGGCTGCACGTCATCCTCTTCGAAGTACCGTTGCTGGCCATCGTCAGCGAAGTGCGCAACCGCTATCGCTACCGCGAAGTGCTGCTGGAACAGGCTGCCGAGCGCCTGTACGAGAAGCTCGACTGGCTCAAGGCCGAAGCCTCGCCGAGCGAGCTGGCCGGCTTCCAGTTGGCTGATTTTGGTACTCGCCGGCGCTTCTCCTACCGCGTGCAGGAGCAGGCGGTGCATATCCTCAAGCGCGACTTTCCCGGGCGCTTCGTCGGCACCAGCAACGTGCACCTGGCCCGCGAGTTCGACCTCAAGCCCATTGGCACCATGGCCCACGAATGGTTGATGGCGCACCAGCAACTCGGCCCGCGCCTGATCGACAGCCAGATCGCCGCGCTCGACTGCTGGGTACGCGAATATCGTGGCCTGCTTGGCATCGCCCTGACCGACTGCATCACCATGGATGCCTTCCTCGCCGATTTCGACCTGTATTTCGCCAAGCTCTTCGACGGCCTGCGCCATGACTCCGGCGACCCACTGGTATGGGCGGAAAAAGCCATCGCCCACTACGAGAAACTCGGCATCGACCCCAGAAGCAAGACCCTGGTGTTCTCCGACGGACTCGACCTACCCAAGTCGCTGCAGCTCTACCGTGCACTTTCCGGGCGAATCCACGTAAGCTTCGGCATCGGCACCAACCTGACCTGCGACATCCCTGGCGTCACTCCGATGAACATCGTGATCAAGATGACCGCCTGCAATGGTCAGCCGGTGGCGAAGATTTCCGATACGCCTGGCAAGACCCAATGCCGCGACGAGAATTTCGTCAGTTACCTGAAACACGTCTTTCGCGTGACCCAGTGAGGACCCAGACATGAGCAACCGCCAAGCCGAAATCGCCGCCGCTCTCGACGTAGTGCCGCCGTTCGCCGATGAGGCAGCGCTGAGCGCAGAGATCGAGCGCCGCAAGAGCTTCATCAAACACACCCTGAAGAACGCCGGCCTCAAGGTACTGGTGCTGGGCATCAGCGGTGGTGTCGACTCACTGACTGCCGGGCGCCTGGCCCAGCTGTCGGTCGAGGAGCTGCGCGCCGAAACGGGCGATACAGGTTACCGTTTCATCGCCGTGCGCCTGCCGCACAACGCCCAGCACGACGAACATGACGCCCAGGATTCGCTGAAATTCATCCGTGCCGATGAAGAAGACACGGTCAACATCGCCAGCAGCGTGAGCGGCCTCGGCGAGCAGGTCAGCCACCTGCAGAAACTGACGGACGCCCGGCGCGATTTCGTCGTCGGCAATATCAAGGCACGCATCCGCATGGTCGCCCAGTTCGCCATCGCCAATGCCAACAACGGCCTGGTGATCGGCACCGACCACGCTGCTGAAGCAGTGATTTCTACCCCCCTACACTAAACTGCACATCACCATCCAAGACCCTTATAGCAAGCACTTCCCATCCCCATAGAAACAGTCCTAGAATGCACACCGGTACGCCTCGATACCTATACGAAAGGTGCTCGAAAAGTGAAGGTGGTAAAGGCAAGAGCGAAGCCCCTCGACCTAAGTAACTCCATCCTTCTAAAAGGAGAGTTCAGGGAGCAGTTCCTAGCTCAACCTGAGGCAAGCGACCCCATCGTGGCCGTCAGTGGATGTGCCCTCTTCGATAAGGATGAGCGCCTGCTACCTTTGGTTTCTGACTACCTCTGCGGCAACTTTCGAAAAACAAAACTGGCTGACGCTAGCGTTTTTTCATTCGCCTACCGCATCTCTTACCTACTCGATGACCTAAAGGCGAAGTCCGAGTATGAAAGCACAGACCGGGATGAGGCTCTCCTAAGCGTTTCCCTAGGACAATTGGAAGCCTATCTTGGCGGCCTGGCTGAAGCAGGCCTTGCAGCCAAAACTATCGTAGGAAGAGATGCTGCATATCAGCACTTCTTTAACACCTACCTTTGTAAGCGGCTCGATGAGTCTCCGGCACTGCGAGAAGACAATCCTTACGAGACAGGGTTGATCCGAGGTGGAACAGCACATCCACGCGGAATCATTCAACCGTGCTCAATGCAAGAAATTGAACAACTGATGATGCATACCCCATGCGAACGAGAACGCTGCCTACTCCAGGCTATGTACGACGCAGGGATTCGGATTTCGGAACTCCCACGGCTAACTCTTCAGGACATCCGAAACGCACTGGAAATCCAGAATATCCATTACACCTCATCTCCCAAAGACCGCCCGCTGAAGTCGGACTACTGCCCCTTAGTCATCATGGGAGCCAAAGGTAGCAAAAATAAATACAAGCCACGCTCAACGCTCGTAAGCAGGGCAACACTGGAGCGCATTGAGGATTACCACAGAACCCCACTGTACCGGCGTTGCTCCAGACGCTATCCAACTGCCAAAGAAACACCTGCATTTTTTAATGCCCAAGGTGGAGCGTACACAACGAAGAGCGTCGAAAAACTTCTATATCGCGTAAGCAAGCGAGCAGTTAAGTCCAACCAGATAAGAAGAAATATCTCAGGCCATAAATTCCGACATGGATCCGCTTATTTGTTTTTAAATAGCGAAGACTTGGGGGCGGATTACGCAGATCGACTAGTTATCTGCTCAAGATCACTAGGGCACAACCATCTAGAGACGACAGAAATATACAGCCTAATTCCGCAAGACATTTACAGGAAACTCTGCCTTCCCGGAAGCATAGGCAAAACCAAAGCAGCAGAGATGCAAGGACTTAAAGAGAGAACGTTTAAGCCAATTCGCTCGGGAGACAAGAAGTGATGGATGGATCTATCTCTGATCCCATAGAAGAATTGCCAGATAGCGCCAAAGATTCAAGACGCAAGAAGCGCACTGAGAGCCAAATCACCGAAAGCATTAGCACTTGGGCTGAGAATGTAAAATCCAGTCGCAGGTCACTTCTGAGCGTACAGCTATCGCAAAACGGCGAGCCCGCCGTATCAACCAGCTATCTTGAACGCGAACTTGATACGCATAATAACACTCTCACTTTACGCAAAGAGGTTTTTGACTCAATCATAAGCAAAATGATTGAAGAAAAAATCATCATCCCTGGATACAACTCAATCTCGAACGAATGGCGCCGCAAGCTTCTCAACTGGTACGAATCACTTTCAGATGAAGATAAGCGCAACATCCCGATTGTTGCCAACAAGATTTCGGCACGAAGATGCCTCGACAAAATTGAAGGAATGGGAAACCTCAAGTGGGCCAGACAAAAGTTACCACTTGTAGAACAGACATTCTCAGAAATCATGGCCGACTTAGAAGCGCTAGGAGTAATCAATATCGATTACAAGACCTGCGTGGAACGAGAGGCAGACCTTGAGCAAACGAGGATTAGCAGGGGCGACTCGCAAACGCGAATGGAAGCGATCAACGCCCTTAGGGGCATCCCCCTGTCGCAAGTAAACGACTTGATAGAAAGCGATCCCGCGCGCCCTTTCAATCAGCTACTTCATATATTTGCGGCGGCCTCACTGAAATCAACAAGTAAATCAACAATACTGAACTACTGTGAAGGGTTCAGATATGCCAGCCAACACCTCGAAGAAATTGGCTTCAAAGGCCATGAACACCCAAAAGAATATATTACACCACACTACCTCACACGATTCAGAAATTATCTTGCCGACCGCGTAAGCGAAGATACAATATCATATTATACCGCCAATGGCCTATTGAGCGCGGCACGTGTAATGCTCAAAAGAGCCATACGAATTAAAGAGTTTGGCCTCAACAACTTCATTGACACTGAAGGTTTCGAGCACAAAAGAAAGACAGACGAATACCGCCCTTATACAAAATCAGAACGCGCAAAGATTGCAAACTCCTGCAAGTTAGAAATTGAGAGTACCAATAAACTCGCAGAAGACTATGTGCCATTCGGCGGAGGCTGCGACCCAGTCAATGAAGATGGATCAATCATCAACGGGCTTGGCACGCTGGATAACGCAAGGTGGATTTATGAAAACAAGCTTAACTGCCAACGAACCAGCAGGTGGTCAGCGGATCCGGATAACATTTACGAAAAAGCTTTTTCTCGAATACTAAATTACTCCTCACTAGGTATTGTTGATATATATAAGAGCTGGAACGTACTCTATGAGGTGACATCAAGAGTTCTAGCGCCCTATGTAATCCGACTCGCTCAAGTCACCGGACTTAACGCCGACTCACTGAAAAGCCTTGATCTGGATGACTTCATTGAGAGCCACGAAATCACTAAACGCCCTTGTCTTCGTTATTGGAAAGAGCGCTCCGGCGGCGAGAAAATCTACCACCTCGATCTCATGCATGCTGACTTCAAGTGGCTTACAACCTCGCAAAGCCGTGAGATAAAGAAGATATTTACTGATGTTATTAATCTAACGCGCCACATTCGTGAGCACGCTGAAACATCGATAAAAGATAGGCTTTTTATCTATGAGTCACTGAAAGCCAACGAATTCAGAAAAGTAAAAACGTTTGAGAACTCCGTCGTCATCAATGTCACGATGAACAAATTCTCTGATGAACACGACCTGAAAACCGATGACGGCAGAAAACTGTCTATTTCCGCATCCCGGTTAAGGCCTAGCCTGGTTGCCGAACTGATCGACCATGGCGCCTCTCTCCGGGTCATTCAAGTTGTTCTTGGTCACAAGAGCATAACGACTACCATTAAGTATTTAGACCGGCTGGAATTCAGCAAGACATCACAAGCCATTGTCGACGAAGCGCTAAACAGGATTCACAGAAAAACGATTGAAAACGCTATGGGCGCCACACAAGAAGCCGCCCCAGAAGCACAGCCTCAACCAGTAACACCCGCTGCCCCAATTAGAACAGGACTGGTTGAGTGCCGTAACGTCTTCGATCCGCCAGATGAAATCAGACGCCTAGCCAACTATAAAGAGGGAAATCCCTGCTCGCTTTTGAACAAGTGCCTGTCATGCCAGAACAGCATCATCACACTGTCTAACCTCCCAGATCTCTTCGCGATGCGAAGAGATTATCGGGCAATGATGGAAACGAGCCTTATCGCCGAGACACCATACGGGCATGTGGTACAAGAGAATCTGGACGTTCTTGAGAGCATACTCACTCCATCGTCACGTGGTTTCAATGCAGAGCAACTGGCAAATGCAGAACGACTTTCTGAATATATCATCACGAGCACACTCGTTGAGAGAATGACCATATGATTTCAACAGTTGATGAACTCATTCAGAAAATCAAACCCTCACGGGAAAGCTTTATTCGCTATCTTAGCGAAGAATCTGCAACGGAGAAGCTTGATCTACAGGATCAACTTACTGAAGCAGGTGAACTACTTCAGGCCTTGCTGAGTCTTCCGGTCAGCAAAATGAGCCTGATGAAAGACATGGTATGGGATTTCAACAACGAGAGTGAAATTCTGGCCAGAAATATCCAAGGCGCAAAGTCCAGAATTGACTTCAGTAAGTACGAGAATCTCAACTCAACCATTCTCTTTGAGCTGAAAATTGCAATTCTGTGCGCCCTACAGATTCCTGGAGTCATGTACTCCGGCAGAAATAGTCGCTCAAAAAAACTTAAGCCACACACCATTCTTGATATTTTCAAGGCCACAATACCATTCATTGACAAGATGTGCGCCCTAAAGAAAGAGCGCCAAGGTGCTGAGTTCTTTGAACTCACGCACTACAGCCTTGTGAATTTTTCTGAGTCGGATTACACAATTAGCGCCGAGCAGTATAACTTCGCATATCGTCGAGAAACCAGCTCAGGGCTTAAGTATTTACGCTCAAATTTTCTGCAAGAAAATCTTTTCGCAAAACCGTTGTGCTTTGTCGATCTGGAAGAACTCAACTGGCGACAAAATAGCGTAAAAAACCCACAAATCAGAACAAAAAAGAAATACCTAGAAAACAACATCTTCGAGAAGACATCACAAAAATCTTCCTTGGTCATTGTCGACTTCCTTAAGCATCTAGATGAGAAAGTGGCGGACACGTACACACTAGAATGCGCCGACGCCCTCAACTACCAAGAAGCTGCAAAATGCAAACTCAGCCGAGAAAGCTATGACATTTACGTGGCTATCCGCTTAGGCTCCAGAGGCTATACAGGCAATCAAATCGAACCCTTTCTTTATTCGCCAAATCCGGAGTATTGGTCACCACAACGAGCAGGAATGCTGAAAGACAAAGAGGCTATTTGTAAGCTAACAGACGCTGACCTCAACGATGACTTTTACAACTATATTTCACTTGTAAACAACAGCGCACTTTACATCATTGCACAGTACACCGGCATGAGGCCTTCAGAACTTTCAGGCATACCGAGCGCAGGCTGCTTAACCACCAACGAATTCGGCCACAATCTAATTACAAGCAACATTATTAAAGGCAAGGAAAATTATGGTGGATTATTTGGCGACAAATGGGCTGCTATTCCGATAGTCGTCGACGCCGTACACGCACTTCAAATAATTAACAGATTCAAACAAAATCCTTACTTACTGTCTAACATGAACACTATGCATCCTGGGGCACCAGCAAACGCTAATTCGCTCAGCGGGAATGGCCTCACCCATCAAATATGCGCATTTCTAGCAGAAGCACTAACATTTGAAGAGTTAGAGTCAATAGATATTTCCCCATACACCCTACGCCATTCGCTGGCACATCAAATGTTTCGGGCCTCCGTGGGTCTTCCTTTTATCTCATTCCAGCTTAAGCACTTTGGAAACCTTGTCGGTTCCATAGCTGAAAATCGTTTTAGCGCCACCACGATTGACTATGGGGAAATAGGTATAGCCCTGACATCAGGTAATGGTTTGAGTGAGAGCTCATCCTTAAGGCATGAGGCAGAAAAGGAGCTCGTGATTAATACCTGTGATCCAGACGGAGGATTTGCAGGAGACAATGCTGAGACTCATCGCGTCATGTTGAAAAAGTACTTCCAAGGATATCTAGAACAGGGCTATACAAAGGACGAAATTTTTGATCGGATGGTTAAGCAAAGTTTTGCCGTTATCAATGTCGGCCAAGGGTACTGCTACGGCAATAGCACAGATATCAATGACCCGGCCCTGCCATGCATTGGCTCGCTACGCTGCAATCCTAACCATTGCAAAAATGCGGTAGTCACCAAAGCAAACGCTCCAAAGTGGCGTGAAATATACATTCAGAATCTGATCTCCCTTAGGAAGATTGAATCAATAGCGTCGAGTCGTGACCCAGGCGACTTTAATCTCAAAGACAATCAGATCGCTATTGCACAGCTTGAGCTCGCAATCGCTGAAGCCAAATCAGTGCTTGAGAGCCTTGGCGAAGAGGTACTAGCATGACCGTCACTCAAAACGACAATATCATCGATGAACCTTATGATGAGATAAATAAGCTACTCACTGACGCGTTACGTAAAATTGAAAAGAATCTATCTCTATCCACATCAGTTACCGAGTTAGCCAGACAAGCAAAGGTTCATAGAAACACAATATATTTACGCAAGTGGCCACTAGAAAAACTAGCCACAATTAAAAACAACCGCGCACAACAAAAAAAAGAACAAGCACTACTTAAGGCATCAGGTGTAACACCTGAAAGTCTTTTAGAGAAGAGCCGCCTCGAAATCATTTATTGGTTTACTCAACTTCAAGATGCGCGCCTATCCAACAAAACACTACTCAAAGAAAAAGTTGATATAGAGAAGAGCAGAAACTTCTACATGGATCTTGCAAACAAGCGCTTGGAAATAATTAACCAAAATAGAATCGAGATACAAAAATTGCAGGACGCATTAGCGTTGCTGGAGGAAGAGCTCTCTCAGCTGAAGTGCTGAATCGCACATTGCCCCGCACTAATGGCATGAGGGCGAGCTTGGCCACTGGACACTTCTCCTTAATCGACGAAACGTGACTGAGCCTGAACAGAGTTACCATCTTCCAGGCCTTACTCTCTCCGTCTGACGCCCTATGCGGGTCTTGTCCCGATGTCCGCTATAAGCAGGTCTTTTGCACATTAAGCAATGAGCTCGCAGGAGAAGGGCTTGCTGCTGATTGGGATTTTGTGCTCATATATGTATTATCTGTATACAAGTGTCACAACTAAGGAATCGTCATGTCGATAATTGCCGAATATAAAGCCCTCGAAGCCCAAATCGCCGAGCAAACAGCTCGTCTCGAAGCGCTCAAAAATGACGAAAAACTGAAAAAAGAAATCGAGTTTGAAAACAAACTCCGCAGCCTGCTCGCTGAGTACAACTACTCCCTGCGTAACGTGATCGCCCTGCTTGATCCGAGCGCTGGTAAGACCGCTGTGGCCCCTGCCAAGGGTGCTCGCCGTGAGCGCACCGTGAAGCGCTACAAAAATCCGCACACTGGCGAAGTCATCGAAACCAAAGGTGGCAACCACAAGGTATTGAAAGCGTGGAAAACCGAACACGGCGCAGAGGCTGTTGAAGCTTGGCTGCAATAAGCTGGTTTCGAGAGGGTGTGCAGAATTTTGTGTAACCGGGGCTTGGGTTACTGCTGCGGCAGCCTGTCTTCGTAACTGATCGTAAAGC